>NZ_JBARVQ010000293.1:0-7571 GCF_049646345.1 Albidovulum sp.
GCCGCGCGGGCGAAGAGCTTTACTGCCAGGTCGGGGTCGCGGCGCAGACCCAGACCGCCCTGATAGTGAAGAAAGCCCAGATCGTTGATCGCGTCGGCAAAGTCGAGCGCGGCGGCACTTTCGTAAAGCTGAAGCGCCCGCGCGTCATCCTGCGCGACACCTGTTCCGCTTTCATAAAGGCGGGCGAGTTCGTGCATCGCTTCGGGCGATCCGGCGGTGGCGGCGCGCTCCAGATAGGCCGCCGCATCGGCTGGCGCATAACCTTTGTAGTTCGGATTGAGCCGCATATAGGCCAACCCCAGCATTGCCCGTGTATCGCCATCCTTGGCCAGCAATTCCAACTGCGCGGCCTGTTCACTGCGCAAGGCTGACCAGGCCTGGCTCAGATCGTCGACGGCCAGTTCCGCCCGCGCCTCAGGTGCACCCGCGATGTAGTAGGGCATGCCGGGAAGCGAACCATAGGTATGCGGTTCCTGCCGATTGCCGGTCGTCTGCATCACCTCGTCGCGGATCTGGCGGAACATCAGGCTGATCTCCACCCCCGGCTCAGCCAGCTTTTCCGACAGCGCCAGCGCGAAGGGGCTGTTATTGCCGTCGCCATCCAGCGCGACCTGTCCGTCGCGGGCGGCAAAAGCGACCAAAGTGCCGCGATCAGGCGTGGGTGGTGCCAGCCCACCGCTGCCGCGTGTGCCGGTTGTGGCCCCTCCGGTTTGCACACCGGTTTCGGTGGCGATGACATCACCGAAGGGATTATCGCGGCAACTGTCGAGGATCACGATCCGCATCTTGCGCGCCCGGTCGACCGCGGTCAGGAAATCCCTGAGCGACACCGATTGCTGCTGGATGTCCCGGTTCGACCGTACCGCCGCATCCACTGGAATCAGGAAGTTTTCGCCCTGAACCTCGACCCCATGACCGGCGAAATAGATCAGTGCGAGGTCGGCCGTCTCGGACCGGAACGAGAAATCGTCAAGTGCCGCGCGCAATTCCTTCTGCGGGGCGTCGATAAGGGTCGTGACCTCGAACCCGATCCGCCCGAGCGTTTCGGAAATGTCCCGTGCGTCATGCGTAGTGTTTCGAAGCTGCGGGATATGGCTGTACTTGGCCATGCCGACCACCAAAGCCAGCCGGTCGGCGGCAAAAGTCGCCTGAGGCATGACAAAGGCCAGAACCGTGTAAACTATTACTTTCCGCAGCGAGTCTGGCAGCATCATCACCGGCCTCCATGCTCGCATAGATCAAAATGTATGGGGCCATCATACGCCGACTTGGGGCGATTCCTATTCAGGTTCTCATTACCTTGGGGCGATTTCCAAACCGAAGCCTTTGACTTCCTTCTGTCCGACCGCAAAGCTCTGGGGCGGGTAACAGGAAGGAGAGGGCATGAGCGGCAAGATCGTCATCCTTGGCATCTTTGTGGCCGATACATCCTACCGGGCCGAGCGTCAGCCAAGGATGGGCGAGACCATTCTGGGCAAGAGTTTCGCGCTGGGGCCGGGTGGAAAGGGGTCGAACCAGTCGGTCGCGGCGGCGATGGCCGGGGGACGCGTGCATTTCATCACCCGGCTTGGCCGCGATCCCTTCGCCGATATGGCGCGTGCGATCTGGGAACCGGCCGGGGTTGTGCCGGAGGTGACGGAGGATCCGGAAAGCTATACCGGGGCCGCCTATATCTTTATCGAAGATGGGACCGGCAACAACGCGATCATCGTCTCGCCCGGTGCGGCGGCCAATATCTCGGTCGCCGATGTGGAAGGGCATGCGGGGCTGATCGGCGCTGCATCGGTCTTTGTCACCCAGCTTGAGCAACCTTTGCCCGCCGCACATCGGGGGCTGGAAATTGCTCGGGCCGGGGGCGTGACGACCATTCTGAACCCAGCCCCCGCCGCGCCCATTCCGGCAGAGATGGTGGCACTCTGCGACTACGTGACCCCGAATGAGACCGAAGCCGAAGGCATTACCGGCCTGCCGGTGACCTCGGTCGATGACGCGGTCAACGCGGCGCAAAAGCTGCGGGCGATGGGGGCGGGGGCTGCGATCCTGACGCTGGGCGAAAACGGCGCACTTTACCATGACGCCGACAGGACGGTGCATGTACCCCCTTTCAATGCCGGGCCGGTTGTTGAAACCACAGGTGCGGGTGATGCGTTCAACGGCGCATTCGCGGCAGCGCTTTCGCGCGGGTTGGACCCGGTCGAGGCGGTGCGGTTCGGTTGTGCCGGGGCAGGCATCTCTGTCACCCGGCCGGGGACTGCGGCCTCAATGCCCTCATTGCAAGAGATCGAGGCGCTGCTGGCGCGCTGCTGACCCACGGGCGGATCCTTCGCCCGGTTCCAACAGCGCTATTGACACAGGCTCCGCCTCCGCTGCATTGTTGAATGAACGATCGTCCATTTTTTTGCGGATCACGGGGGACGCACCCCCGGACCAGAGGTGGAAACGGGGACTTGCAATCGGAAGCGTCCAAAGGACTGGCCCTCAGCGCCCCGGCATCGGTCTATGTCGGGTTTCTGGTGGCAGTGCCTCTGGGTATCCTTGTCGTCTATAGCTTCTGGACCCAGACCTATGTGGAGATCGACCGCACCTTTACATTAGCGAATTACCGTGAGGCGCTGACCGATCCGCTGGTCCGCCATCTGCTGATCCGCTCGGTCTTGATCGCGGCGGGGGTGACGGCGGCGACGGTGGCTTTGGCCTATCCCATCGCCTATTTCATCGCCTTCCGGACGCAGAAGAAGACGCTCTGGCTGCTCTTGATCACCATTCCCTTCTGGTCGAGCTACCTGTTGCGCGTCTTTGCCTGGAAGCTGATCCTCGGCTTCAACGGGGTGATGAACAGCGCGCTGATCGGTCTTGGCCTGATCGATGAGCCGCTGACCTTCCTCCTCTACAATGAAATGGCGGTGGTCCTGACGCTGGCCCATGCCTGGGCGCCTTTCGCGATCCTACCGATCTATGTCTCGCTGCAAAAGATCGACCGCAGCCTGCTGGAGGCCGCGACCGACCTTGGCGCCGGGCGGCTGGAGCGGTTTTTCCGGGTCACGTTGCCCCTGACTATTCCGGGGATCATTGCCGCCTCGCTCATCATCTTCATCCCGACCGTGGGGGATTATGTGACGCCCGCGCTGGTCGGCGGATCGGACGGAAAGATGATCGCCAACCTTATTCAGGTTCAGTTCGGTGCGGCCAATAACTGGCCCTTGGGGGCGACGCTGTCGCTGATGGCGATGCTGTCGGTCGGCTTCGTTGCGATCCTTTTTGTCCTCGCCGCCCGCGGGCTTGGCCGGAGGATCAGATGACCCGGTTGCGCTTCGACGGTCTGGCACTCTACGCCCTTCTCTATCTGGTGTTCCTGTATCTGCCGGTTCTGTTCCTGCCGCTCTTTTCCTTCAACGACGGCACCATCGTCGCCTTCCCGCTGAAAGGGTTCACGCTGAAATGGTATGGGCAACTGGGCGAGGCGGATACGCTCATACAGGCGCTTTTCAACAGCCTGATTGTCGGTGGGGTCACGGCGATCGTGGCGACCGGGATGGGTCTGTTCGCCGCCCGCGCCTATGTCCGCTACACGTTCAAGGGGCGGGAACTGTCTGAAGGGCTGGTTATGCTGCCCCTTGTGATCCCCGGCATCATCGTCGCCTCGTCGATGCTGATCCTCTTCATTTCCATGGGCCTGCAACCGTCGCTGGCGACCGTGATCCTTGGCCATGTCTTCGTGGCCTTGCCCTTTGCCGTCTCGATCATGAAATCGGCCTTCGACGAATTCGACCAGTCGCTGGAAGAGGCGGCTTACGACCTTGGCGAGACCGTCATCGGCACCTTTCGCCGGGTGACGCTGCCGATCGTCGCGCCCGGCATCATCTCCAGCCTGCTTGTCACCTTCACCGTCTCGTTCGACGAGTTTGTGCTGGCCTTCTTCCTCTCGGGCAATCAGCCGACCCTGCCGGTCTATATCTGGAGCCAGATCCGCTTCCCGGCGAAACTGCCCAATACACTAGCGCTGGGCTCGCTTTTGCTGCTGGCCTCCGTCGCGCTTCTTCTGACCGCCGAATATTTCCGCCGCCGCTCCGTCCGGCGCGCGGCCTGATCCCGGAACCTGACATGAGTGAAGACAACATCATCGAACTGAAGGGCGTCGAAAAGCGGTTCGGCAGTTTCGTTGCCGTGACCGGGCTGGATTTGGCGTTGCGCAAGGGCGAGTTCTTTTCGCTTCTCGGTCCCTCGGGCTGCGGCAAGACAACGGCCCTGCGCATGATCGCGGGCTTTCAGGAGCCCGATGAGGGCGAGCTTCTGATCGACGGTCAGCAGATGCGCGGCATTCCGGCGAACAAGCGTCCGACCAATATGGTCTTTCAGTCCTACGCGATCTTTCCGCATCTGAATGTGGGCGACAACGTCGCCTTCGGTCTGAAGAAATCGGGGTTGTCGAAAACCGAGATGGCGCAGCGTATCGACGAGGCGCTGCAGATGGTGGAACTGGGCGGGTTGCAGGCCCGCCGTGCCGATGAGCTGTCGGGTGGCCAGCGTCAGCGTGTGGCGCTGGCCCGCGCGCTGGTGCTGCGGCCGAAAGTGCTGCTCTTGGACGAACCGCTTTCCGCGCTCGACAAGAAGCTGCGCGAGGCGATGCAGCTTGAGCTGCGCCGTCTGCAGCAATCCATCGGCATCACCTTCGTCATGGTCACCCATGACCAGTATGAGGCGATGACAATGTCCGATCGGATCGGCGTGATGTTCAAGGGCCGGCTGGTGCAGGTCGACAGCCCGTCGGTGCTTTATGCCAAGCCCTGCAACCGTAACGTTGCAGCCTTTATCGGCGGCATGAACTTTCTGCCCGCCACCGTGACGGGCGAAAGCGGTGACCGGTTGGATATCGACACTGCCGGGTTCGGACGGATGCAGATCGCCGCCAATCCGAATGTTGATGCCCATGACCGCGATCTGCTGGTCGGCGTCCGTCCCGAACAGCTTGAAATCAAAGCAACGAAACCGGAAGGCTATGACACCACCGTCAAGGGCACCGTCACCGATGTCGCCTTCTACGGCGAGACGGTGCACTATTACGTCAGGATCGACGGGGTCGAAGAACCGTTTGCTGTATCGGTCCCCAACTATTTCCACACGGTCGATCATCAGCGCGGCGATACCGTCTGGCTGGGGGTGCAGAGCGCATCGGTCATCGACCTTGGCAAACGCGAATAAATAAGGGAGGAAGACATGAAACACATTCTGGCAACGGGTGCCGCCACGGCGCTTCTGGCCTCGACGGCCTTTGCGGGCGGCGCGGACCTGAGCGTATTCGACTGGTCGGGATACGAGGATCAGGGGTTCTACGGCGCCTATATGGAGAAGTACGGCGAGGCGCCGAGTTATACCTATTTCGGCTCTCAGGAAGAGGCGTTCACCAAGCTGCAATCGGGTTTTACCGCCGACCTCGCCCATCCCTGCACCGATGCGGTGCGCAAATGGGTGGCGGCCGATCTGCTGGTGCCGCTTGACCCGGCGAAGCTGACCAACTGGGATGCGATGCTTCCCAAGATCAAGGAAGTGGACGGCATCGTCATCGACGATCAGGTCTGGATGATGCCTTTCGAATGGGGCAACACGGGCCTCATCTACCGCACCGACAAGATCGCCGATGACCAGATCTCGCTGCAGTTGCTGGCCGATCCGGCCTATCAGGGCAAGATCTCCATCCCCGATGCGGCCTCTTCGGCCTATGCGCTGGCGGCACTCGCCACCGGCAACGCCGTGAACTACACCAACATGAACGACGAACAGTTCCAGCAGGCGTCGGACTACCTGCGCTCGATCCATCCGAACATGCGCTTCTACTGGTCGGATGCCGGGCAGCTCGATCAGGCGATGGCCTCGGGCGAGGTTGAGATGGGCTGGGCCTGGAACCAGTCGGAACTGAACCTGATCTGGAACGAGACGCCCGCCAAGATGATGCGCGACGTCGACAAGGGCATCGCAACATGGGTCTGCGGCTATGTGCGGCTGAAAAGCTCTACCGCCTCGGACGAACAGATCTATGACATGCTGAACGCGCTGTCGGATGAGGCCAGCGGCAAATACATCATCGAAAGTTGGGGCTATGCCCATGCCAGTGCGGCGGCTTTCCAGTCGGCGGATCAGGAGCTGATCTCCACCTACGGCTTTGACGATGTGGACAGCTTTTTCAACGGCAGCCTGTTCTTCGATGCCGTGACCCCCGAGCTTGAGGCGAAAATGCTGAAAGAGTTCGAGCGCATCAAAGCGGGTTTCTGAAGCCACAGGGCCGGGCGGTTTCGCCCGGCCGTTCCGTTCAATTCGAGTTGACCCATGACTGACGCCGACCGCTACGCGGTTCTGTTCGAGCCCGTGCGCATCGGGCCGGTCACCGCCCGCAACCGCTTTTATCAGGTGCCGCATTGCAACGGTCTCGGCCATCTCCGGCCGCGGGCCGAAGCGGCCATGCGCGGGATGAAGGCCGAGGGCGGCTGGGGTGTCGTTTCCACGCAGGAGACGGAGATTCACCCGAGTTCCGATCTTTCACCCTATCCCGAGCAGCGGTTATGGGATGAGCGCGACATTCCCGCCTTGCGGCTGATGACAGATGCGGTCCATGCCCATGGCTCGCTTGCTGCGATCGAGCTTGCCCATAACGGTAGCCACTCGGCGAACCATCTCAGCCGCGCACCGATCCTGGCACCCTCGGACATATCGCTCGACATTGCCTATCCCAAGCAGGCCCGGGGGATGGACAAGGCCGATATCCGGGCACTGCGGCAGTGGCACCGGAAGGCCGCACTTCGGGCGCGGGATGCGGGGTTTGACATCATCTATGTCTATGCTGGCCATCGCATGACACTGCCACATCAGTTCCTGTTGCCTGACCTCAACCAGCGCAGCGATGAATATGGCGGATCGCTGGAAAACCGGGTCCGGCTGATGCGGGAGCTTCTGGAGGATACGCGCGAGGCGGTCGGTGATACCTGCGCTGTGGCCCTGCGCTTTGCCGTCGATGAGATGCGCGGGCCCGACGGGATGCAGGCGGCCGAGGAAGGCCGGGCGGTTGTCGAGATGCTGGCGGAGTTGCCGGACCTGTGGGACGTCAATATCTCTGACTGGTCCGAGGACAGCGTTACAACGCGGTTCCAGCCGCAGGACGGCTATCAGAACGACGTCATCCGTTTCGTCAAAACCGTGACGACCAAGCCGGTCGTCGCGGTGGGGCGTCTGACCTCGCCCGATCTCATGTGTTCGATGATCCGGCAGGGCATCACCGATTTCATCGGCGCCGCACGCCCCTCCATCGCCGATCCGTTCCTGCCCGAGAAGATCCGGCAGGGACGGGTCGACCAGGTCCGTGAATGCATCGGCTGCAACATCTGCGTGTCGAGCGATAATCTCGGTATTCCGATCCGCTGCACCCAGAACCCGACGATGGGCGAAGAGTGGCGGCGTGGCTGGCACCCAGAGCGAATCGCACCGGTACGCGGGGCGGAAGAGGCATTGGTGATCGGCGGCGGACCTGCGGGGCTGGAATGCGCGATGCAGCTGGCCCGGCGCGGTTGCCGGGTGACGCTGGC
>NZ_JBARVQ010000294.1:0-4979 GCF_049646345.1 Albidovulum sp.
CGCGCTGAGGGTCGCCGCATCGGCGACTGATCCGGGAGAGGAACCCGACTGGCTGGTCGTCGGCATGGAACTGACCCTGTCGCTGCCGCCCGATTGCGAACCGGGTGCCTTTCCTGATCGCACAGCCCTTGATCAGGAGGGCTGCGGCGGCCTTGATCCGATCCATATCCTTGAGGCCTGGTCGCGCCATACCCTCCTTTGGCTCAATACGATCGAGGATGCCGAGGGGCGGGGCGATCTGCACCGCGAATGGGAAGGACTGGCCTGGAACCTGCGCGACACCGTGTCTGTCGCCTGTGACGGCACAAGAATCGAGGGTGCGTTTCTTGGCGTTGACGAGAATTTCGGCATGCTGCTGAAAACCGGCGATGCCACCCGGCTCCTGCCGCTCTCATCGCTGCTCGAGGACGTCTGATGTTTCTCGCCCGCGCCATCCATTTTGACGAAAGCGACATGAACGTCTTTGCCAGCCCCGCACGGACCGGGGAATGGGCAATCTCGGGCGGGTTCGAGTTTTCCAACTGGTCGACGGGCGACCTTGTGGGCAAGGCGCGGCAGGCCTTTGCCAATGGCTGGCTGGGGATCGAGACCTTCGGGCGGGTGACCTTTGTCGCCGTGACCCGGATCGAAACGGCTGAATACGAGGCGCTGGCCGAACGGCTGGCCGAACATTTCGTCGCCGTCTATGGCGCGCCGTCGCTCAAAGCCGCCCTGCCCACCGCCACCGAGGAACTGGCACAGATGGCCGATCTGTGCGTCGATCACGCCCCGAACACGGTGCTGACGGTGATGCGCGAATTGACCGAGGCCGGGGTGCGCGAGCAGTACCGGTTCATCGAAGCAAACGAAGCGGGGCTTGACCAGTTCGCAATCCACGGGTCGCTGGACGAATAGCACGGGTAAGCGCAGGCAATGACGGCTAAGCTTCGGGTATAGGTTTGTGCGTCCATATACAGTGTCGGTCGGCGTTCGGGACAGAACAGCCATCGCAGGACGCGCGACAGAAGCTGTACGGCTGCGTGCCCCCCCTGGAGTTGCGCGGCAATCGGCTTTCGGGGGGCTGCGCAATCTTTCCCCGATGCGATGCCGGTTTTCGCGGCGACCAGCGGCGGTGACGGGGTGCTCCCCACGCGTCGGCATGCGCATGCTGGCCCGCACCGGCGCCGACCGGGACCTCGCGCCCTCATCGGCTGTGACCCGGCGCACGCAGAACTGGCCGAGTTCCCGGAACGACGCACCTGGCCCAAACGCATGGGAACGCAGAAGAAGACACACCTGCCCGGCATCGGGCCCGTCACGGCCGTCACTCCGGAGCGCTTTGTGTCCACATCGCATCGGAATTCGAAACTTTTTTATTATAATTCAGATGGTTGATACCTCAACGAAACCCCGAAACACTTTGGTCGCGCATGTGCCGGAACCCGGCAGCCCTGACCGCCACGCGCAAGAGACAGCGGAAGATGGCGCAGATCGCCATACCGGTGACGCGCAGGCGGCACATCCGGCGCTGTCCCTATATGACCGCCGTCAGCGCCATGGTTCACAAGACCCATAATCCCGCCTTCGGGGAACCCATGCGCGAAAGGAGAATACCCGGAAAGGTCAGCGCCGGGCTCCACAGCCCAATTCGGGAAAACCGCCCATTTTCCCTCTTTACCGCCCCTGAAACCGCGCCGGGCGCTTTTCTAGAAACGCATCGACGCCTTCCTTGAAATCCTCGGTCCACCCGCATTCGCCCTGCAACCGTGCCTCAAGCGCCAGTTGCGCGTCGATATCGTTCGAGAGTGAAGCCCGCATCGCCTGTTTCACCCGCGCATAGGCCGCCGTCGGCCCCTTGGCGAGATGCTTCGCCCGCGCCCGCCAATGCGCTTCGAACGCCTCATCCTTCACGACTTCCCAGATCATACCCCAGTCGGCGGCCTGCCGTGCCGTCACCTTGTCGGCGAACAATGCCGCACCCATCGCCTTGGCCATGCCCATCGCGCGAGGCAGCACGAAAGTCCCGCCCGCATCCGGGATCAGCCCGATCCGGGTGAATGCCTGAATGAAACTCGCGCTTTCAGACGCGATGACTACATCGGTTGCCAGCGCCAGATTGGCCCCCGCCCCCGCCGCCGCGCCGTTCACCGCGGCAATCACCGGAACTTCGGCGGCAAGGATGGCGCGCAGCATCGGTTCGTATTCCTCGGCGAGGGTCTTTTCGAGGTCGAACTCACCGCCCGCCCGGTCACTCAGATCCTGCCCCGAACAAAAGGCGCGGCCCGTGCCGGTCAGGACGATCACCCGCGCCGATGCGGCGGCTTTCGTCACCGCCCCGGTAATCTCGGCCCGCATCTTTGTGTTCAGCGCATTCATCACTTCGGGCCGGTTGAGCGTGATGACGGCAATCCCGTCCGCCTCGTCAAACAGGATCGTCTCGTAACTCATGCGTCTTCTCCCGGGGGGCCGTTTCGCGCCAGATTAGCGTCCCTGCCCCGAAGGCAAAGCGAAACCGCGCGTCACTTGTTGAGGATTTCCTTCAGCCGCGCCTCTTCTTCTGCACTCAAAGGCGCCGGAGCCGTGTCCGGCGCTGCCCTGCGGCGGCGGAGATAGAGCGCGGCGGTTCCAAGCGCTGTCAGCAGCATTGCGGGGCCGGCGATCCACAGGATCAGGTTTTCGCCCGAGGCGGTCGGTTGCAGCAGCACATATTCGCCGTAGCGGTCCACCAGATAGGCAATGACTTCTTCGTCGCTGTCCCCGGCTACAAGCCGTTCTCGCACCAGAACCCGCAGGTCGCGGGCCAGATCGGCGTTGGATTCGTCGATATTCTCATTGCGGCAGACAAGGCAGCGGAGCCCTTTCGAAAGCTCCCGCGCCCGTGCCTCCAGAACCGGATCGGCAAGGATTTCATCGGGCTGCACTGCATGGGCAGGGGCCGCGAGCAGACAAAGGACAAGGAACAGCCAGCGCATCGCCTATTCCGCCGGTTGCGTCATGGGAAGCGCTTTGCGGGCCCCGGCGGCGACACGGTAGCGGCGGTCCGACAGGCTCAGGAGTCCGCCGATGGCCATCAGGATCGAGCCTGCCCAGATCCAGTTGGCGAAGGGCTTGATATAGGTCCGCACCGCCCAGCCGCCATCATCCTGCGGATCGCCGATGACGACGTAGATGTCGCGCCAGACCCCGTTCGAAATCGCAGCCTCGGTCGTGGGCATCGCGGCAACCGGATAGACCCGCTTTTCGGGATGCAGCAGGGCCACGTCGACACCCTTGCGGCTGACCCGCATCGTGGCGGTGGTTGAGATGAAATTCGGCCCCTCGACCTGCTCGACCTGTTCCAGGGCAATGTCGTAACCCGCGACCTGGAATGTCTCGCCCACCTTGGCCACGCGGATATCCTCGACATCCCAGGCCGTCAGGCAGGCGATGCCGATGAAGACGATGCCAAGCCCGGAATGGGCACAGGCCTTGCCCCAGTCGGCGCGCGGTAACCGCGCCAGACGTGCGGCCTTGCGGCCCGCCCGCTGCCATAGCTCCATAGCAACCCCGGCGATCAGCCAAACACCGATGGCCGCCCCCACAGGCGCCAGCGGCGACCGGTCAGTGCCGACCGCAAAGGCCAGGGCACCGAAGGCAAGTGCAAGGATCATCGCAGGGTAAAGCGGCCGTATTGACCGGCTGACCCGCGCCCGCTTCCACGGCATGATCGCGCCGATGGGCAGGATCAGCGCGAGGATCACCATGAAGGGCGTGAAGGCCTGATTGAAGAACGGCGCCCCGACCGAGAGTTTGCGGTCAAAGGCCAGTTCAGCAATCAGCGGCCAGAGGGTGCCGACGAAAACCACAAAGGCAGCCACCGCCAGCAGGACGTTGTTCATCACCAGCGCCGATTCCCGGCTGACCATGGCGAAGACACCCTTGGCCTCCATCGCGCCTGCCCGCGCGGCGTAAAGCGTAAGCGCGCCGCCGATGAAGACGGCAAGGATGGCGAGGATGAAGATCCCGCGCTCTGGATCATTGGCGAAGGCATGCACAGAGGTGATGATGCCCGAGCGCACGATGAAAGTGCCAATAAGCGAAAAGCCGAAGGCGAGGATGGCCAGAAGGATCGTCCAGCTTTTCAGCGCCTCGCGTTTTTCAACCACGATGGCGGAATGCAGAAGGGCGGCGGCAATCAGCCAGGGCATGAAGCTCGCATTTTCGACCGGGTCCCAGAACCAGAACCCGCCCCAGCCAAGCTCATAGTAAGCCCACCACGACCCCAAGGCGATGCCGACGGTCAGGAACATCCAGGCGGCGAGCGTCCAAGGCCGGACCCAGCGCGCCCAGGCGGCATCGACCCGGCCTTCGATCAGGGCGGCGACCGCAAAGGAAAACGCCATCGAAAGCCCGACATAGCCAAGATAGAGAAACGGCGGATGGAAGGCCAAACCGGGGTCCTGCAAAAGGGGGTTCAGGTCCTGCCCGTCAAAAGGCGGCTCGGCCAGACGCAGGAACGGGTTCGAGGTGAAAAGGATGAAGGTAAGGAAGGCCATGCCGATCATTGCCTGAACGCTCAGAACGCGCGCTTTCAGCCGGTCCGGCAGGCTCTGCCCGAACCAATGCGCCGAAGCGCCGAACAGCGCCAGAATCAGCACCCAGAGCAGCATCGACCCTTCGTGGTTCCCCCAGACGCCCGACACCTTGTAGAGCATCGGCTTTGCCGTATGCGAGTTCAGCGTCACCAGCCTGAGCGAGAAGTCCGAGGTGACAAAGGCATGGGTCAGCGCCGCGAAGGATATGGCAATACAGAGAAATTGCGCCGTCGCCGCCGGTCCCGCCATCGCCATCCAGCCGCGCCACCCCTTATGCGCGCCGACAAGCGGCACCAGCGCCTGAAGCGCGGCGATCATGAGGGCGAGGATGAGGGTGAAATGGCCAAGCTCTGCGATCATGTGCGAAGCATACTGCGTCGTGCAGGCGCCGCCAATGGGATGTGCGATGATGTCGCGGGACAAGAG
>NZ_JBARVQ010000295.1:0-6374 GCF_049646345.1 Albidovulum sp.
GCAAATACCTCCGCCGGAGGCATCAGGTGGCGAGGCCGGGAGCCTCCGGCGGAGGTATTTTAGCCAAGATGAATGGTCAATCCTCGACTTGCCACTGCAGCGGAAAGCCGGGGTCGAAGACGGTGACCGGCCCGGCGCCGGTCTCGATCTTGGCGGGATAGCGGGCAGGGGCGCCCTTGGTCAGCGTGATGCGGGCCGCGTTCGGGGCAAGCCCGTAGAAGGCGGCGCCGTTCAGGGACGTGAAGGCCTCAAGCCGCCCCAGTGCCGCTTCCTCTTCGAAGACATGGGCGAGGATCGACATCGTATTCGTGGCGGTGAAGCAGCCGGCACAGCCGCAGGCATGTTCCTTGAGGTGATCGGCATGGGGGGCCGAGTCGGTGCCAAGGAAAAACCGCGCCTCGCCGCTTGTCGCCGCTTCGCGCAGGGCCAGCCGGTGACGTTCGCGCTTGGCGACCGGCAGGCAATAGTAATGCGGCTTGATGCCACCGGCGAGGATGTGGTTGCGGTTGATGATCAGGTGATGGGTGGTGATCGTCGCCCCCAGATTGTCGCCCTGCGAGCGCGCATAGTCCACGCCGTCCTTGGTGGTGATATGTTCCATCACCACCCGCAGACCCGGCGTGGCGCGGCGGATCGGGTCGAGCACGCGGTCGATGAACACCGCCTCGCGGTCGAAGATATCGACCTCGGCATCGGTCACTTCACCGTGGACGCAAAGCGGCAGGCCAATCTCGGCCATCTTTTCCAGCACGCCCCGCACCTTGTCGAAATCGCGGACCCCGGATTGGGAATTGGTCGTGGCCCCGGCGGGGTAGAGTTTCACCGCCTTCACCAGACCGCTTGCCTGGGCGGCGGCAACATCCGCCGGATCAGTCGCCTCGGTCAGATAAAGCGTCATCAGCGGTTCAAACGTCATGCCACCCGGCAGGGCGGCGATGATCCGGTCGCGATAGGCGACGGCATCGCGCGCCGTCACCACCGGCGGTACGAGGTTCGGCATGATGATCGCCCGGGCGAAATGGCGGGCGGTTTCGGGAAGGACCGCTTCCAGCATCGCGCCATCGCGCAGATGCAGGTGCATGTCGTCGGGGCGGCGGAGCGTGAGTGTCGTGGTCATGGCCTGCCCCTACACCGTCAGGCGGAGGGTTTCCACTGTCTCGGGCCGCTCCGTGTGAAGTTTCTTGATCGCAACATGCCCGGCAGGGGCTTTGCTTTTCCTGTCTCCGGGACCGGGACAACCGGTATGTTGGCCGAAATGGGTGTGGGGTTCTACCCGCATTGGCGGCGGCAATCCCTTTCGCCCGGCCCCGATCAGGTCCCGGGGCCACTTGCGGAACAGCAATCGGTCCTCTCTCAATCGTGTCAGCGGCACGCGTGGTATCGTGGTAGAGTTAACCCGTCGGTGCCGCCCCGCTATCCGGGTGCGAAAGCCCGTCTTGGCGACCGGTCGGTGCTGCCTGATGGCAATGCGGAGGGAAAGCCATGGCCAACACGATCGGGAATCCGCTGTCCTGGGGCGCGCGCATGCTGGGCGCTGCCGGGCATGACATTGGCGAGGTCGCGCGCGAACTGGGCGGTGACCACGCAGCACCGCCAAAGGTCAGAAAGATCACCACAAGCGATATCAGGGCCGCCTTGCGGTTGGGGCTGAACGATTTCTCGGCCTTCAGGACCGATGTGATGGTGGCCTGCCTGCTTTACCCGATCATCGGGGCCTGTCTTGTCTGGGCCGCCCATCACCGCAATCTGGTGCCGCTGATCTTTCCGCTGATCGCGGGTTTTGCTCTTATCGGACCCGCCGCGGCTGTCGGGCTTTACGAGATGAGCCGCAAGCGCGAGGCGGGCAACTCGGCGGGCTGGGCAGATGCTTTCTCGGTCCTCCACTCGCCGCGTTTCGGCGCGATCTTTGCGCTGGCCATCGCCCATTTCTGCGTCTTCTTCCTGTGGCTGCTTGCGGCCTATACCGTCCATATGATGACGATGGGGCCTGATATTCCGGCGACCCTGACCGCCTTTCTGCATCAGGTTCTGACGACCGCAGAGGGCTGGGCGATGATCGCCATCGGCATTCCCCTTGGTGCGGTCTTCGCGCTTGCGGTGCTGGCCAGCAGCGTTGTTTCATTCCCGTTGCTACTCGACCGGGCAGTGGGCCTGCCGGTCGCCGTCATTACCTCGTTCGAGGTCGCGCGGAAGAACCCGGTGACCGTTCTGATCTGGGGGGCGATTGTCGCCGGGGCGCTGGTGCTGGGATCGATCCCGCTGCTGCTGGGGCTGATCGTGGTGCTGCCGGTTCTGGGCCATGCAACCTGGCATCTTTACCGCCGTGCCGTCGCGCCCTGAGCGGGGCTTTCCGCCGATGGCCCGGGCCTGCCGCCATGGTCCCTTGCGCTCTGCGCCAGGTCGGCGCAGAATCGGGGCAGAGGCGCACCCAAAGCACCCGGAACGAGCAGGCCCTGAGACCATGAAACAGATCATTCTTGCCGCCGCGATCATCGCGCCCCTGACGGCATGTATCCGTGACCCCGGCCTTACCGGTGTCTCGGGCATGCGTGAAGTGACCGCCGCTGAAGTCTCGCAATGCCGCTACATCAGTGACATCCGCTCCACCCCAGGCACCTACGGCATTCTCGCCAGTCCGGGTGTGCGCTATGCCCGCAACCGTATTCTTGCCGATGCCCAGCAATCCGGCGCGAATACCGTCGTTTTCGATCCAGTATCGCCGGGCGCTGAAATCTACCAGTTGCACGCCGTCGCCTATAGCTGCTGAGGCGCGTGTCGCTACTTGTGCGGAACCGGGGGCAGGCGTTTGCCCATCACGGCAAGGTCCTGTTCCAGCTGTGAAGTGCGCTTGCGGAAATCGGCCGCGTTCAGGCGGTTGGCGACATTGCGGCTGAGCAGGGCTGCCAGATAAAGGCGCCCGTCCGAAATCAGTCTGGCCGCCAGATTCTCCAGATAGGGGCGGTAGTTGCGCCGCGCCCGGTAGAAGATCCGGAACAGCCGTTCGTCGAAGGTGCTGGTGCAGGCGGCTGAGAGGACCGAGGGCAGGATCCGCATCTCCATCAGTGCGGTGCCGATATCGCGCCCCAGATTGCGGCAGGGCAACAGCGTGACATGCGGCCGTGCAAAGAGGGATGCATGCATCGAATCGAGGTTCTGTTCGGGGTCGTAAAGGACATAGACGGACCGTGCCCCTTCGACCATGTCGGGCGCAAAGCCGTAGCGGTCGGTAAAGGATGTGCGCCGCATATCCGTGAAACGGGGGTCCCAGCCCGCGCGCCGGGGATCGAGCGTGGCCTGCGGTTGCGCCACCACGACGGTGGCACCCGGTGCGGTGACCGAAAAGGCAGCGGCGGCGTAACCGGCCATACCCGCGCCGTAGAACACGACCTGATCGAACTGATCGAAGAAATCGCCATCATCGAGCCGGTCGAACAGCCGGTAGACAGCGGGATCGCGGTACCAGGTGTCTTCGGCGGCAATGACACAAAGATGCGACCAGCCCCGGTCGCGGGCGACGTGATAGCCAAGCGGCAATTCGTCTGCCTGTTGCGTTCGGATATCGGTGACCGTTTCGAACGTCACCAGCAGTGTCGGCCCATCGTCATGAAACAATGCGGCATGCGCCGCGCCGAGCCGCTTGAAAAAGCCCCCGCTTTCACCAATCTGCCGGACCCGGTCGAACCATTCGGCATGCGACCCGGATCGCGGCCCACTCGTATGTGTACCGTCGCCCTGCATAAGCAAGCATTTCCCCCACCAGTGATTCGATATGATCAATGGACGGGCGTTCAGGCAAGATTGCCGTAGCGGAATGCTTGTTTTCGTTAACTTTTTCGGGGCTCACTGTTTCCCTCGATTTGCTCAATCGGGGGAACGTTCCGCATCTGTTTCCTCTGGCGTGTGTTTGGCCCCCCGAACTGCGTGTGACGCAAGGAATCGATGCTCTTCCACCGACAGGACCCGGCTTGACGGGGTCATCAGCAACCTACCGTAGAGCGAGCGATAGCTCTCATCCGCCAGGAGTGTGGCCAGCCGCCTTTGCCGCCAGGTGATGGAGGCGTCATGCAGGGCTGCAAGCTCCGGATCGGAGCGAAGGGCCCGACGGATCGGTTCGCAATGCGGGAAGAGTGCGGCGATGCTCTTGTCCTCGACCACGTTGAAATTGCGCTCGACCCAATAGGACATGTCAAAGGCGGATGTTTCGCGGTTGGCCCGGCCCCGGTCGCATTTCACCAGATAGTTGTCCATCGCCCCCAGCGGATAGTGGTTGAGCTGGACGAGCTGGTAGTTGTCGCGCCCGTAGTCAGAAAAGATGCGGCCCGTATGAAAGGTGGCAGGCAGTCTGCGCCCCGACCCGTCGAACCAGCGCTGATCCGTCATCCGGTCATGGTCGGGCTGGCGCGGCCGGTGAACGCCCAGCTTGCCGTAGCTGCCATCGTTGCGAAACAGCGTCTTGAACATCGCCGCCCGCCAGGGCCAGCCCATCACGGCGGGGGCGGACAGCGTGAACTGCTCGGGGATCGGTCGGTCGATATGATTGCGGATGCCCGCATTGCCAAAGAGCCGCCAGGTCAGCGGGATCGCTGTGGCCCCGGGCAGGGCGGCCAGCAATGCGGGCACGGTCCGGTCGCCCACATGGATATTCACAAACTCATCGATATCGAGGAACAGAACCCAGCCCGCCCGCGCCTTGGCCGGATGACGATCCGCCAGTTTCAGCGCCGACCATTGCGGCCCTTTGTCATGCGGCCCGTCATTGCGGATATGGGTCAGCCAGCCCATCTTCTGCAAGCGGTCCAGCATCACATCGGTGCCATCCTCGCAATCGTTTGAGAAGACGAGGAAATCGGTGAACCCCGCCGCGCGGTGATGTGCCAGCCAGTCGATCAGAAACGCGCCCTCGTTCCGGACGGTGAGGATGGCGAGGATGGAGTGTTCCGGGCCTGTGCCGGGAGGTGTTTCGGACATGGGGCCTTTTCGCCAGTCAGGGCTCGGTTGAACCGATGGTTAGAGCGTTTCGGTTTTGCGTTGAGATATCAAGTATCAGAATTCGAATGGGAAAGGGTCGAATTCTGTTTCAGACAAAACCCGAAACGCCATAGCACAGGCCTGCCCGGTCGCAAAGAATGCCGGGTCAGGCGGACCCCGGTCCCGGCCAGAGCTGTCGGGCCGCCAATGCCGCAGCCGCCGCCAGCAGGCCGAGCAGGACCGACGCGGTGGTCATCCCGGCCCAGACACCCAGCATTCCGGCCAGCGGATAGGCGATCAGCCAGCAGGCATGCGACAGCGCGAACTGGGCCGCGAAGAGAGCGGGCCGTTCAGCGGCATCGGCCGAGCGCCGCAAAAGCCGCCCCGTCGGGGTGAGAATGGCCGAGTAACAAAGGCCCGCCGCCGCCATCCAGCTTAGATAGGCAGGCCAAAGCCCTGCCCCGAAGGCGGGGGCAAGGGCCAGTATGACGGCGCCAAAGATCAGCGTGACCGACAGGCCACCCGCGCCGGCCAGCATGACGGGCCGGTCTGGCAGGTGATCCAGAATGCGGGGCAGGGCGAGGGCGGCCAGAACCGACCCCACCCCGAAGGCGCCCATGGCCAGTGCGACATCGGCCTGACCGCGCTCGAACAACGTGCCGACGATGACGGCGGTGTTGACGATCACCATGGCACTTCCCGCCGCGGCCGCCATTGTCAGCGCCAGCAGCCCGAGCAGCCGGGGCGTGGTTAGATAAAGCCGCATTCCCGCGAAGGTCCGCTGCCATGTGCTGGCCTTGGCCCGTTCGGCCGGGCGCGGCGGATTGGCCAGCCAGACAAGCGCCGCTGATCCCAGAAAG
Organism: Albidovulum sp.; assembly: GCF_049646345.1. Lineage (GTDB taxonomy): Bacteria > Pseudomonadota > Alphaproteobacteria > Rhodobacterales > Rhodobacteraceae > Albidovulum. The sequence continues at coordinate 5,829 of NZ_JBARVQ010000295.1, forward strand.
CCAAGCGCTGTGCCAAAGAACAGGGCCGAGGCCGGTATCAGCACCAGAAGGGCCGCCGCCAGCGCCGGGCTCGCGATGTTCTCGATATCCTGCGCCAGCCGCGAGAGCGACAGCGCGCGGGTATAGGTCGCCTCATCGGGCAGGATGTCGGGGATCGTGGCCTGAAAGGTCGGGGTGAAGGCCGCCGAGGCCGATTGCAGCACGAAGATCAGCGCATAGATCTGCCAGATCTCGCTGACGAAGGGCAAAAGCAGGGCGATCACGGCCCGGATCAGGTCCAGCGCGACCATGAGTTCGCGCCGGGGCAGCCCGCCGAGCAGCGCATTGGCAATGGGCGCCAGTCCGACATAGGCGATCATCTTCAGCGTCAGCGCAAAGCCCAGGACCAGACCGCCCTTTGCCCCGGCAATATCGACCGCCAGCAGGGCCAGCGCGATGGTCAGCAATCCGGTGCCAAGAAGGGCCGTCACCTGCGCCGCGAACAGCCGGACAAAGCGACTGTCGGCAAGGGGGGACAGGAAATCCATTCCGGCTCAGGCCCGTCGC
>NZ_JBARVQ010000296.1:0-5097 GCF_049646345.1 Albidovulum sp.
GTTGGAGCAGCGCCTGAAAGGACGGGCCGAAACAATCCGGACCGACGAACCTCCGGCACCGACGGGGTTGCTGGTTGATCCCTCGGCGCGTCACGATCCGATCCCGCCGCGGCCCTTTCTGGCCGAAAGGTTGCGCTATGCGACGCCGAACAGCGCCGATTACCGGATGCTGCTTGAAACCCGCAAGACCGGTCTCGACCTCGACCGTTACGAGGCCGCCTGGCATGAGCTTTCCCGGGTTACCGATGCTCTGCGCACCCGGATAGAAGATGGCCAATGCGTGGTGTCGCCGCCCGAGTCGCCTTTTCGGGTGATCCGGCAGGATGCGCGCGGACTGCCGGAAAGCGGCGTGGCGGCACTGATCGACGGCGTTCGCGCCCGGATCGAGCAGATGGCCTGCGAAGCGAACCCCGATCCTGCTGTCGTTGCGTTGATCCAGCTGGACGGGGATGAGGCCGCCTGTTTCTACAGTTTCGATCAGCGGGTCATTGACCCGGCCAGCATCGAATTCCTCGCCCTGCGATGCCGCCGGATCTACGAGGGCAACTACGATCCGAAGGGGCCGTTCCATCTGGCGGATTACCGCCGGACCGAAGATGCCTGGCTGGCATCGGTCGAAGGTCAGGATGCCCGTCGGCACTGGGAGCGCCAGATCGCCAGGACACCCGGGCGCCTGCTGGCCAGCGACCTCTTTGTCGGACCGACCGGCGAAACCGGATATGGCTACATCTGTGGCGACATTGCCCGGGACACCTGGACCGGCGGTCAGCGCATCGCCCGCCAGTTCGGCGTGAGCGAATTGGTCATGACGCAGGTAGTGTTCAATGAACTGATGGCCCATCTGTCCGGCCGTTCACGATTTGCCTACGAAAGCCGCAGTTTCCAGAGGTTTCCACTGGACCCGGACATTTATGAATTGCTTGGACAGTTCACCCTGGGCCAGCCCGCCGGGCGCTTCAGCGATGACGAATTGCCCTTTGTTGAACGCGTGCGGGCAGAACAGGATCGCGCGGACCGCTCTGCGGCATTCGCCTTTTTCGATGCGGCGTCGCTTTGGCAGGCTGATGACGATCGCGGTGGCAAGATCGTTTACAGCAACACCTGCAACCGGTTCGAGGAATTCGTACTGGCGGGCAACGTACCGCCCCTGCGCTGGTTCGGAGACTATCTGGGGATCGAGCTGAAAGCACCCGACACCGCTCTGGAATATGTGCTGGTCGAGAATGCCGGCGTGCTTGAAAATCACTGGTTCATTTCACGGTCGCACCTGTCCCAGAGTTGGGCCGAAACGGCGCACAAATTATTGCGCACGACACTCGAAGCGCTGTGTGACCAGCCTGACCTGTGGCAGGCAACTGATCTTTTCGCCGACAGGAAGGTGGCATCATGACCGCCACGCAAGTATGGAACAATGTCTTCCTTACCGGTGCCACGGGCTATTTCGGTTCGCACATTCTGGCCGAGCTTTTGCGCTGCGGCACGGGGCATGTCACGTGCCACCTGCGCGGCGGTGGCGCTGACCGGATCGAAGGCGCCTTGCGCAAGAACCGTCTTTGGCAGGACGACTTTGCCGGTCGCTTTACTGCCATGCAAGGCGATCTGGCCCAGCCAAAGCTGGGTCTGGGGCTGGCATTCGACAGGCTGGTCGGGAAGATCGACTGCGTGATCCACAATGGCGCGAACGTGAATTACGTGCTTGGGCTCAAGCAGTTGCGCGCGGCCAATGTGGTGGCCACCCAGGACGCCCTGCGTCTGGCCGAAGCCAGCGCGGCGCCGTTTCTCTTTGTCTCGACGCTGAGGCTCTTTGATCACCGCACGGACAGCACGCCGATCCGCGAGCGCGATCTGGTGGATCCGCAACAGGCCATGCGATACGGCTATGCGAATACCAAGATGCTTTCGGAACGCCTTGTGACCGCGGCCGCCAGGCGCGGCGTGGCCACGGCGATTTTCCGGCCCGGTCTTATGTGCGGCGATGGTCTTGTCGGTGCGCCAAACCCGCGTGACGCGGTGACCTTGCTGATTCAGGCCTGCGCAAAACTTGGCGTTGCGCCGGAAAGCCCGTTGCAGATCAACTCAACCTCCGTCGCCTATGGTGCACAAGGTTTGGTTGCCCTCGGGCTGCGTACAGGTGCCGGTGCGACCGAACCCGGTTCCATCTGGCATGTGGTGCACGACACCGCGACCCGAATGACCGATGTCTTCAAACTTATGCAAGACATGGGCGCACCCCTTCGGTTGATCCCCTACCCCGAGTGGGTGGAAAAACTTCGCGCCTCGCCAGATAGCGATCTGGCCCCCCTGATAGAATATTTTACCCCCGACTTTCCGGTCGAAAGCACCCGACGCCTCTTCGACAGCAAGGTCACGCGTGACACTCTGAGCGATCTCGGCGTCACCCATCCTGAAACAGACGCGCGCTTCTGGCGGGCCAATCTCAACGGGATGCGCGACTGCGGCGTGCTGCCCGATTTCAAACAATTGCAGGAGGTTTCGTGATGGACCTGGTCAAGGCAAGGGCCCAAGCCCGCAAAGCCAGTCAGAGCTTTCTCGACCGTGTCGACAACTGGTCGCAGGAAAACCTTACAAAACATGTTCATCCACAGGATCGGGCGCAGGCCTTTGATCCAGAGGTGCTGGCAAAACTCCGCGAAACCGGCCTCCTGTCGCTTGAACTTGACGCCTTCCGCGCCGGCGATGTGCCCGGTCGGGCCTCTCTCAGCGTTCCGGCAGATGGTATGGAAGGCGTCGCGGAAGCAATCCGCGGCCTTTCGCGCACAGATCCCGCCGTCGCGGTGCTGGTACACGTCCACAACGCGCTGACTGTCCGCTGCCTGTTGCGGTTCGGTACGGAAGCGCAAAAAGAGCATTGGTTGCCCCGATTGGCGCAGGATCAGATCGCAGCCTTCGCCGCGACCGAACCGCAGGCGGGATCGGATCTGAGCCGTATAACCACCGAACTGACCGAGGACCCGCAGGGTGGCTACCGGCTGAACGGTGAAAAGTACTGGATCACCAACGCCAGCGAAGCAGGCGTGTTTCTTGTTTTGGCCCGATTGGGCAAAGGGACGGCTTGTGTCCTGGTTCCGGCCACTGCCCCCGGTGTGTCGGTCGGCCCGCGTCTTGACAAGATGAGCATGCGCGCTTCATCCACCTGCGCGGTGCGTTACGATGCCGTTCACCTGACCGATGACGATATTCTTGGCGGGCCGAATGGCGGGATTGATGTTGCCATGTACGGGCTGGTCTGCGGCCGGATCGGCATTGCGGCACAGATGCTCGGACTGGCCGAAGGTGCGCTGCGAAAAAGCGTGGATTATGCCCAAAAGCGCGAGGCATTCGGATCATTGATCCTAAACCATCAGGGCGTGGCCTTCCCGCTTGCCCAGATCCGGGCCGAAATTGCCTCGGTCGAACTGACGATGCTGGCGGCTGCCCGCAAGCTTGACACCGCGCGCAGCTATATGTCGGCCATGGAACTTGCCAATATCGCAAAGCTGCTCGCCAGCCAATTGGCGGAACGGGCCGCAGGTCTGGCGGTCGAAACGCTCGGCGGCAACGGTGTGGCCGAGGGTCACGCGGTCGAAAAGCTCTATCGCGATGCCAAGGTCGGCAAGATTTATGAGGGCACCGTAAATGTCCTCTTGCGGGCGATCGCTGCCAACCTTGCGGGGTCTGCAACATGAACCGCATCGTTCCCCAAAGACCGACGGCATCTGCGGCCGCACCCCGCCCCGACACCGGGTTTTACCGTTACCCGGGCCGGGCAACAGCCGATCTGCGGTTGTTCTGCTTTCCGTTTGCCGGCGGCAGCGCACAGGATTTCGAACCCCTCGCAACACATCTTCCCCCGTGGATCGAAGTCGTCGGCGTCGATTATCCGGGGCGACGGTCACGGTTCGGCGAAGACCCGCTATCGCGGCTCGACCTGTTGGTGCACGACCTCGCAGTCGGGATCCGGGCACAACTTGATCGCCCCTTTGCCTTCTATGGCCATTCCAACGGCGCATTGGTGGCGTTTGAGCTGGCACGGCGGCTGCCCAAAATGTACTTCCGCTCACCCGAAAAGCTAATTCTTGGGGCCAAACGCTCCCCCACTCTCGGTGCCGAAGAACCAATGCACCTGCTGCCGAAGGAAGCGTTCATTGAGCGGCTGAGGGACTATCAGGGCACCCCCGAGCAGGTGCTGGCCAATACCGAATTGATGGACCTGTTCCTGCCGATCCTGCGGGCCGATTTCGCACTGTCCGAAACCTATCAGCTGACCGACCCGACACCCGTCGGGGTTCCAATTCACGCGATTGCTGGTCGTCAGGATCACTTGGCGACACCCGCGATGATGTCAGCCTGGAAATCACTTGCGAATAAGGGATTTGAGTTAACTGAACTAGATGCGGAACACTTTTTTCTGTCGAGCGTTCCCGGTCAGCTTGCCCAAAGCATCGCGGCGACCCTGTCGCCTGCGACCATCACTCCCCCGACTTCCCTCCTCAGCAAAGAAAGGATCATGCAATGTTGACCGATCTTACCCGCCGGACAATGGTGCTTTCCGCTCTGGCGTCGCTGGCCACGCCCAGCCTCGCCGCATCAGACCCCGCAGCCGTCATGTCAAGGAACCGCGAATTGCGGCGCGGGCTGACGAATTCCGTTTCGGATGTGACGATGACGATCAATTCGGGGGGCCGCGAAGTCACCCGCAAGATGCGTCAATTCGTGCTGGAGGTGTCTGGCCGCGGAAACCAGACGATCAACGTATTTTCCAGCCCTGCCGATGTGCAGGGTATTTCCGTGCTGACCCATTCCGCGCTCAATGGCAATGACCAGCAATGGCTCTTCCTGCCATCTGTCGGTCGGGTCAAGCGGATATCATCCTCGAACCGCAGCGGCGCGTTTGTCGGCAGCGATTTCGCCTATGAGGATCTGTCATCCTTTGAAGTTGAGAAATACAGCTACACCAGCGCCGAAGATGTGACCCTCGGGGGCAAGAAAGCGATCTCGGTTGTCTATAAGCCAAGCTATTCGGGTACCGGATACACCCAGCTGCGCGCGTTCCTTGATCCGGGCAATTATCAGCCCCTGCAGATCGAGTATTACAAT
>NZ_JBARVQ010000297.1:0-5638 GCF_049646345.1 Albidovulum sp.
GTACCGCGCCGTGCATTAACCGTATTTTCCCGTTCCGGGCGCAGCCTTTTCTCACCACGGCCCGTCGTCACACCGACGGGACGGGCCGCCAGCCACATTCGCAACGGAACGGACAGCGCCATGAAACAGCAACTCTTCGCCCTATCGCTTGGCTTCGGCGGGCTGATCCTCGCCACGCATCACGCTTTCGCAGAGGGCAGGCCGAACTGCGCCGCGCGCGATACAGTCGTCACGGAACTGGCTGACCGCTACGGCGAGACGCGCCACGGGATCGGACTGGCCGCCAACAATGCGGTGATGGAGGTTTTTGCCTCGGCGGAAACCGGAACCTGGACGATTACGGTGACACTCACCAACGGAATGACCTGCCTTATCGCCTCGGGCCAGAACTATGAGGCATTGGCCGAACATCTGCCCGCCGCAGGCAAAGGCGCCTGAACCATCTTTCGCAAGGCAAGGTGGGTTGAAACCCACCTTACAGGGCGCCCTCACCCGGTGACGGCAGACCAGAGATGTTTCAGTGAAACCGCCAGCAATGCCCAGGTGACCAGCCGGAAGAACAGATCCGCAGGCAGCACCTTGACCAGCCTTACACCGGCAAGAACCGCGAGGATCGCGGGCAGGGCCAGCACCGCTGCGATCTGCAGATTGGCCGGTGAAAGCTGGCCCAAAGCCCAGTAGGGCACCAGTTTCACCGCATTGACGAAGGTGAACAGCACCGTCGTCGTACCGGCGAAGACGGTCTTTTCCAGCTTCAGCGGCAGGACATAGACCTGATAGGGCGGCGCGCCCGCATGGCTGACGAAACTGGTATAGCCGGTCATCGCCCCCCAGAAGAGCCCCGGCCCCAGCGTCGCCCGTCGCCCCTGCCCTTCGGGCCGGAGCCGCAGGATCAGGCTCAGCGCAAAGGCCACGCCAATTGCGCCGACAATGCCGGTGACCAGCCGCTCGGGCACCGCCGCTGCCGTCAACCAGCCCAGCCCGATCCCCAGCACCGCCGCAGGCGCAAGGATCGCCAGAACCCGCCGGTCGAAGGCGCGCCGGTAGGCATAAAGCCCGATCATGTCCGAGGCGACATAGACCGGCAGCAGAAGCCCCGCCGCCGCGACCGGCGATATCACCAGCGCCAGCACCGGCACGGCGAGCATGCCGACAACCGGCAGGCCGCCCTTGGCCAGCCCGACCAGGGTTGCGGCAAGGATGGCCGCCAGCCAGAAGGCCTCTCCGCTCACGGTGCGGGCATCTCACGCAGCAGCCGGATGACAGAGCCGCGCCCGTCATTATAGGGATGCGGCCCGACGCGCATGGCGGCCCGGGCCTGCCAGGGTTCGGCAATCGCCGTACCACCCTTGAAGACGACCAGTTCGCAATCCTCAAAGACATGGGCCGATCCGTCGGTCTTGACCGGATCGTGCCAGGGGACAAAACAATCCTCGACCCATTCCCAGCCATTGCCGATCATATCGTAAAGACCGAAACCGTTGGGCGGATGCAGCCCGACCGGCCCCACCAGATCGGTCGTCCATTTCGTTGAACAGCCCCGGCACGCGGCATTGTCGATGCCGACGTCATCCCCCCAGTGATAGACCGTCGTCGTGCCCGCACGGGCCGCATATTCCCATTCCGCCTCGGTCGGAATGCGGTAGCTCTGCCCGGTCTTCGCGCTCAGCCACGCGGCATAGGCATTGGCGTCAATCTGGTCGATCCGCGTAACCGCCCAGTCAGGTCCGGCGCCATCGGCCCGCTCGGGCTTGCGCGGTGCAAGGCCCGTCAGCCGTTCCCAGTCGGGATCATCCTGCGCCCGGTCCCATTCGGCATAGGTCAGCTCATACCGCGCCAGAGCGAACGGATAGGCGATCCGCACCAGTCGGCGTGGACCTTCGCGATTGACGAATTTGAGCTGGCGGCGGATCGGCGGGCGGTCCCAGATATGCTCATAGCGCCCAGGTTCGAAGACGGGAGAGCCCATGAGGAACATGCCCGGACGGATCCCGACCATCTCGGGGCAGTCCGCGCAATCGCGAAAGCTGCGCCCTTCTTCCGTGACCGCTCCGCCCGGCTGGCGCAGCGGCAACAGCTGAGCCGCCACGAAGAGCCCCGCCGCCTTCGGGGCAGACAAGGGCCGACCGATATCGCCCTCGGAAACTGCCCGGTCCAGATCGCGCAAAGCGAACGTGGCCAGCGCCACCGACAGCCCGAACAGCCCCACGGTCACCACCAGCAGCCAGACCAAGCCCCTAAAAACGCTTCGAATCCGCACATGCCCACCTTTCGTTTTATGGATTTATCCCTATCCGCCGCCACGGCCTGCGCCTAGCCCCCAGATATGCCGCAGCGCAGCGGACTTGCACGACAGGCCCGGAGGGGCTACCCAATGCCGCGACATTCACTGGACCCGGAGATACATCATGGCCAGACCCAAGATTGCCCTTATCGGCGCAGGTCAGATCGGCGGCACGCTCGCCCATCTCGCCGCGATCAAGGAACTCGGCGACGTCATCCTCTTTGACATCGCGGAAGGCACGCCGCAGGGCAAGGCGCTCGACATCGCACAGTCGGGCCCGGTCGAACGCTTCGACGCGAAGCTCAAGGGCGCAAATGATTACAGTGACATAGCAGGCGCAGATGTCTGCATCGTGACCGCCGGTGTGCCGCGCAAACCGGGGATGAGCCGTGACGATCTGCTTGGCATCAACCTCAAGGTCATGAAATCCGTGGGTGAGGGCATCAAGGCCAACGCCCCCGATGCGTTCGTCATCTGCATCACCAACCCGCTCGATGCGATGGTCTGGGCCCTTCAGCAGTTCTCGGGCCTGCCCGCGAACAAGGTCGTCGGCATGGCGGGCGTGCTTGATTCGGCCCGTTTCCGGCATTTCCTGAGCCTCGAATTCGACGTGTCGATGAAGGATGTCACCGCCTTCGTGCTCGGCGGTCATGGCGACACGATGGTGCCGCTGACCCGCTATTCGACGGTTGCGGGCATCCCGCTGCCGGATCTGGTCCAGATGGGCTGGACCACGCAGGACAAGCTGGACGCCATCGTCCAGCGCACCCGTGACGGCGGGGCCGAGATCGTGGGCCTTCTGAAAACCGGCTCGGCCTTCTACGCGCCTGCCGCCTCGGCCATCGAGATGGCCGAAGCCTATCTGAAAGACCAAAAACGCCTCCTGCCCTGCGCGGCCTATGTCGATGGCGCTTTCGGACTGAAGGGCATGTATGTCGGCGTGCCGACCATCATCGGCGCGGGCGGGATCGAACGCATCGTCGACATCAAGCTCAACGCCGACGAACAGGTGATGTTCGACAAGTCGGTCGATGCGGTGAAGGGCCTTGTCGCCGCCTGCAAGGACATCGACAACTCGCTGGCCTGAGACCCCGACCTAACGCGATTTGAAGGGGCGCTTCCAGCGCCCCTTTTTTCAGCCGGGTGACGCCGCAAAGGGTGGCCGTGCACTGCGGCTGGCGATGGCGCAAGGCCACGACAGCACCTGCCCATCAACCACACAACTACCCCTTGCGCAGGTATCGGCCGTCATGTCTCCTGTACGGGCCAGTCGGGGAGCACAGCATGTATACAGTCATCGGAACCAGCCAGAGCCGCACCGCGCGTGTCCTGTGGACGCTGGAAGAACTGGGGCTGCCTTATGACCATATCGCAGCGCCCCCCAGATCCCAGGGCGTTACCGAATTCAACCCGGCGGGCAAGGTCCCGGTGCTGATAGATGACGGCACGCCGATCACCGATTCCACCGCGATCATCCAGTATCTTGCCGACAAGCACGGGGCACTGACCCATCCGGCAGGCACGCTCGCCCGCGCCCGGCAGGACAGCCTTTCCCAGTTTCTGCTTGATGAGTTCGATGCCAATCTCTGGATGGCGGCCCGGCACAGCTTCGTCTTGCCGGAAGAACTGCGCCATGCCGCCGTCAAGAACACCTTGCGATGGGAATTCGAGCGCAGCCAGAAGACCTTGATGCAGCGCATGGGCGACGGCGCATTCCTGATGGGCGAGGTGATGACGGTGCCCGATATCATCCTCACCCATTGCGGAAACTGGGCGCTGTCAGCCCGGTTCCCGATCGTCGAACACCGGTTGACCGACTATCTTGCCCGCATGCGCAAACGGCCCGCCTTTCAGCGGGCCATGGCGCGTTAAGGGTCAGGGGCAAGCGGCCGTGTAACGGCGGCCATAGGCATCTTCATAGATGCAGTCGCCCGCCTTCTTGGACTGACCGATCAGAGTTCCGACCAGCGCACCAGCAGCGCCACCGACAATGGCACCTTCCAGCCGGTCATCGTCATCCGCCACCGCAGCACCGATTGCGGCACCGGCCAGTGCGCCGGTTCCCACCGCGCTTTGTTCCTGAGTCTGACAGGCCGCAAGCGTCATGGCAAACGGCAACACGAAAAGCATCTTGTTCATCGTAACCTCCAGAATCATTCTCTCTGACAATTAAGGCTGCGGCTGTGCCCGGGGGCTAGCCCACGCGAATGTGACAGGCGGTGCTCCGCCATCCGGAGCCGGAAGACGCCACTGACCTGAAATATTCGCAAGCCTGCGACAGGGGTCAGATCTCCGCGAAACGTCGCTTCATATCCTCAGCCGCCCATTGATACGGGGCCGGTCCGTAAGAGATACGCGCGACGCCAAGACCCGCCAATGCAGCCCGCCCCGGCCCTTTGCCTGAACACATCACGTTGACCGGCATGGAAACCGCGTCGCAGATCCTGCCGATAAGGTGAGGGTCGCCGAGACCGGGCACGAAAAACCCATTCGCGCCAGCGGTTTGGTAGGATTTCGCGCGCTCTGCCGCAGCGTCGATCAGGGCCGTGTGCCGGGCCGGATCGGATTCCTGCAGAAACAGGTCGGTACGCGCATTTATGAATAGCGGCACTCCTTCGGCATCCGCCATTGCCCGGATCGCCGCGATGCGTCTTGCCTGCTCTTCTGCCGAGAACAGCCCCTGCCCGCCGACATGCCGATCCTCAAAATTGATGCCCACTGCGCCAATGGCAATTATCCGCCGAAGATTGTCGGCAACAGCTTCTGGTGACGTGGCGTAACCACCCTCGAAGTCAATCGAAACGGGCAGGTCCGTGCTTTCGACGATCCGCCCGGCAATGGTCAGAAGCTGCTCCAGCGGCAGGACCTGACCGTCAGGATAGCCCTGTGCCGCGGCCACAGACTGGCCTGCTGCCGGTTTCGTGGACACCGAGATAAGGTGTTCATGAGATTGGAGAATAACGATGACGAGAAGAATATTCAGCGCCGAATTTAAGCATGAGGCTGCGCAGCTTGTTGTGTCGCGCGGTGTGAGCGTGGCGCAGGCGTCAAGAGATTTGGACGTGCATGCAACGGTGCTGCGCAGATGGGTTCGCGAATTTGGGTCAAGTGGCCGGGATGCGTTCCCCGGCAAAGGTCACCTGAGACCTGACGACGAAGAGTTGCGCAGGCTCAGGCGGGAAGTCGCGAAGCTGAAGGCGGAGCGTGACATCTTAAAAAAGGCCGCAGCCTTTCCGAACCGCAGCAGGCTCATCGGCGTGTGCCGCAGCCGGACGGTCATGACATTGTGGATATTGGGATTGATCGCGGTGACGATCCGCGCCGCCATGTACCAAAGCGGCGCGGTCAGGAGCC
>NZ_JBARVQ010000298.1:0-15720 GCF_049646345.1 Albidovulum sp.
GGGTTGATTGGCGCCCTGCTGCATTTCGCTTTCGTGCAGGAGCTGATCCTTCTGGGCGAGAAATATGAAACCGGTGCGCTGGTGCATTTCGCGGGGTCTGGCGAAGTGTCGGAGACGGCGGGCCACAGCCACGATCATGGCGCGGAGGATGCGGCACATGATCATTCAGACGACGGGACAGATTCCGCCCTTTCGAGGAATGCGCTCACGGTCCTTTTCACAGGGCTGATCTATGCGGGCTATGGCCTGATACTGGTCGCAGGCTTTGCGCTGGCCGAGCATTTCGGTCGCAGGATCCGGGTTGAGGACGGTATCCTCTGGGGGATCGGCGGCTTTGTCGCCTTTCAATTTGCCCCGGCCATGGGCCTTGCACCGGAACTGCCGGGCACCCTTGCCGCCGATCTTGGCGCGCGGCAGATCTGGTGGTGGGGTACCGTCTTTGCGACGGGAACCGGCCTTGCCCTGCTGGCCTATGGCCGCAACCTGGTGGCCTGGGTGGTCGCGGGTGCACTTCTTGCCGCCCCCCATGTCATTGGCGCGCCAGAACTGGGTGAGTTCTTTGGTACGGCGCCGCCTGAGGTCGCTGCGACTTTCTCGGCCCGTGTGCTCGGCGTCGGTCTGGTGGTCTGGGCGGTTATGGGCTGGCTGGCCGGTCGGTTCTGGGCGCGGGGCGCGGACTGAGCCCTGCCGACAAACTCAATGCTGGTCCTGCGCGATGGACTCGCGCGGGGCCTTCTGCCATCTGAGGGATCATGATCGAGCTTCTTCTTATCGGCATCGGGACCGGCAACCCCGATCACCTGACGCTTCAGGCGGTCAAGGCGCTGAATTCGGCCGATCTTATTCTGATTCCGCGAAAGGGCAAGGCGAAGGAGGATCTGGCAAGCCTCAGGCGGTCGATCTGCGCCGATGTAGTAACGAACCCGGCGACACGGTTTGCCGAGTTCGACCTGCCAGTGCGTAACCCTGCGATTGCCGACTACAAGACCCGGGTGGATTCCTGGCACGACGCCATCGCGACTGTTTGGACCGATACGATCCGCGCTGAGATTGGCATGTCCGGACGTGTCGCACTTCTGGTCTGGGGGGACCCCTCGCTCTATGACAGCACGCTGCGTATCGCCGCGCGTGTCGACCGGGCCCTGCCGATGCAGATGACGGTGATCCCCGGCATCACCTCGCTTCAGGCCCTGACCGCCGCCCATGCGATTCCAATCAACGAAATCGGGGCACCCTTTACCGTCACAACCGGACGGAAATTGCGCGAGCAGGGTTGGCCCGCAGGTGCGAATACGCTTGCGATCATGCTGGATGGCGAATGCGCGTTCCAGTCAATCGACCCGAAAGGCGTGATGATCTGGTGGGGCGCTTATGTCGGCATGGAGGAAGAGATCACTCTGTCTGGGCCGCTGGAGGAGATGGCGGACAGGATCATTGTCACCCGGGGCGAGGCGCGGGCCAGTCATGGCTGGATCATGGATATCTACATCCTGCGCCGGGCCTGAGCAGCCACGATTTTTCTTCGAAAAATCGCCAAATTTTCGAAGAAAATTTGAATATCTCTATGCGCGGATCGTATCGCCCGGTTCGAGTACCGGTGTCAGCTCCACCCGTTCACCTCCGACCAAGCCACTCTCAGACCGTCCTGCAACAATAGCAGCGGCCCGACGTCCAATTTCGTGTCGACAGGCATCCATGGTCGCCAGTTTACGCGGCAAGCCATCCAGAAGATCAACGCCATTGAACCCCGCAAGGCCGATCTGTCCCGGAACGTCAATTCCCTGCGCCAGACACCACATTAATCCGCCCGCGCCGATCATGTCATTCGAGTAGTAGAGGAAGTCCAGATCGGGGCTGCGCGCCAGCATGGCCTCAGTCATCTCACGCCCCTTGAGGAGCGCCGAGCCGCCGGAATAGAACTCGGTATCGGCCAGCTCGATACCGGCCTCCGCCAGCCCGGCTTCAAACCCCTCCATCCGTTTCCGTGCCCGGTGGTCAAAGGGCATCTTCGTTCCGAGAAACCCGATCTTGCGATAACCAGCCTTGATAATCGCACGGGCCATCTCAAGCCCTGCGCGTTTGTGCGAAATGCCGACGACGGAATCCACCGGCGTCCCGTCGACATCCATGATCTCGACAATCGGAATGCCCGCGTTTTCCAGCATCGCCCGCGCCGCGTCGGTATGTTCAAGACCCGCGACAATCACGCCGGTCGGACGCCAGGAAAGCATCTCGTAGAGGACCGCCTCTTCGCGTTCGGCCGAATAGTTCGTCACACCGAAAACGGGCTGCAATCCGGTTTCTTCCAACTCGACAGAGATGCCGCTGAGGACATCCGGAAACACGAGATTGGACAGCGACGGCACGATTACCGCGACCAGATTGACACGCTGCGATGCCAGCGCGCCCGCAATCTTGTTCGGTACGTAGCCAAGGCGCTTGGCTGCCTCCAGCACCCGTTCCCGTGTGGCCGGGGATACATCCCCCCGGTTACGCAAAACGCGACTGACGGTCATTTCGGAAACGCCGGAGGCCTCGGAAACATCACGTAAAGTCAATGCTTTTCGTGTGTCAGACGGATTGCCGCTGCTCACAAGATCCCCCGGAATGATTTCTACCTATTGATTAGCCGTAATGAATCGGCTTGTCCAAGTAAACGCGCGCCGTAGCGATCACCAATCGGCGCAGAGGTGCAGGTGCCCGAACCCGGGTTGGTCTGCAGCCGTAAATTGACCCTCGTCGGCCAACAGCTTAGAACCATTGTAAATCCGCTGAAAGGGAATTCCATGGCCGAAGATGATGTCGCCGAACTGGGTGCTGACCGGACATTGCTTTTGGTCGACGATGATGGCCCTTTCGTTAACCGGCTCGCGCGGGCGATGGAGAAACGCGGCTTTGAAACGGAAACGGCTGAAAGTGTTGCCGAAGGCAAAGCCAGGGCGCAGGCGCGCCCGCCCGCTTTTGCCGTCGTGGACCTGCGTCTGGGGGATGGCAACGGTCTTGATGTCGTTGAAGTTCTCAAGGACCGGCGCCCCGACTGCAAAGTTGTTATTCTGACAGGGTATGGCGCTATTGCGACGGCCGTTGCTGCGGTAAAAATCGGCGCTGTGGATTATCTGTCAAAACCAGCCGATGCCGATGATGTAATGAACGCGCTTCTGGCACGGGGAGATCTTCTTCCGCCTCCGCCCGAAAACCCGATGTCAGCCGATCGTGTCAGGTGGGAACATATCCAACGTGTTTACGAGCAATGCGACCGCAATATATCCGAAACGGCGCGACGATTGAGTATGCATCGCCGTACCCTTCAGCGAATTCTTGCTAAAAGAAGCCCAAAATAGAGGCGTAAGCTAAAAAACGCGCAGCACCACTTGCCAATTCACTGCCTCGACCGATATTTGGCAGGTATAATACTCCAAATAAGGACCGAAGCTGTGAAAATCGACCTGAACGCGATGTCCATGAAGGAACTAAAAGAGCTGCAAAAACAGGTTGCACGTCATATTGAGGGCTTCGAGGAGCGGAAGAAGCGTGAAGCGCTTTCCGTCGTTGAAGAAAAAGCAAAGGCGCTTGGCTTCTCGCTCAATGATCTGGTTGGTGCGGCTGGCGCAAAGAAAAGAAAACCCGCCAAGCCGAAATACGCCAACCCCGCTGATAAATCGCAGACCTGGACCGGGCGCGGGCGCAAGCCGCGCTGGGTTGATGCCGCGCTAAAAGCCGGAAAGGCGCTTGAAGATCTCGCGATCTAAACGCTCTCTTTCAGCCAGCGGATGAATAACCGGGCCGGTTTTCGGATCGGCCCGGGCGGTGTCACGATGTAATAGCCGGGGTTTGCTTCGGCGGAATCGAATAACACCTGCAAAGCCCCCGATTTCAGATCTTCTTCAATCAATGCCGCACTGGTGATGTGCAGGCCATAGCCTTGGCGCGCGGCTGACAGGGCCAGTTCCTCACTGGCGAATTCGGCAATATTCAACGCCGCGGGGTCCAGCCCCAGACAGCACTCGATCCAGTTCCTTTGCTCGGGCCAGTTGGGTTCCAGCACCCACGGCAGTCGTGCCATGCCATCGGTGCTTATCGCCCCGTCTGCGATTTGCGGCGCGCCCACGACGACGTAGCGCGCAGATGTCAGATAGTCGGCGTCCACCCCGCGCCATTCACCCAATCCAAAACGGATGCCAAGGTCGATCCCGTCGCGCCTGAGGTCGAGCACCTTCGCATCGGGGCGGAGTGAAATCGGAACGTTTGGGTGTCGGTCCCAGAACTGCCCGAGCCGGGGCATCAGCCAGTTGGTCGCGAAGGTCGGCGTGATTGTCACGGCCACCGGACGGTCCTCACCTCCGGTCCTGAGCATTTCAAGCACTGTCTGTATCGTGCCGAACCCTTCGTTGAGCGCTTGCGCAAGCTGCAGGCCTTCGGTGGTGAAGGCCAGGCCCCGACCATCGCGATGGACCAGCGAAAGCCCCAGATGCGCTTCAAGGGCACGCACCTGCTGGGCGACGGCTGCATGGGTCACATTCAGCGCACGGCCCGCGGCGCTGAAGCCGCCAAGACGGACCGTGGCCTCAAACGCGCGGAGTGCCGGTAGCGGCGGATAGTGCAGCCAGTCGATTTCGGTCATATGTAATTTCTACTAACATATTGGAAATCCTTCTGACTCTCATACTAGCCATAACACGCATATCTTGGCGATATCAAAGTCAATCGGAGAAAACAAATGTTAGCCACCATTGCAGACATGATCAGCATCGCCACTTTCCAGAATCCGGTGAAACGCCAGACGCCGGTTACGCCCGACCGAAAGGAAAGTCTGCGCCGGATGCGTGCGGACCTGCCGGATCTCAACGCTCATCTGTTGCGCGATATCGGGCTTGACCCGGACGACCATGGTGAAGATCAGACCACACCGATCTGGCGCTGGTCACCCCGGTAGGTTTGCCGTCATGAGTTCGGTATGTCTTGCAACAAACGCCGCGCGCACGTCGGCAGGTGCGCGCGGCACGATTTTCAGTGCGGCAAAAGCGGCATCGCGTGGGGCGCCGAAGAATTTGTCAGCCTCGGCGCGGGTAAAGCCCGCGATCTGAACCGCCTCAAGCCAGGCCGAGATCCGATCCGCCAGCTTGACCTTCTTCTTTATCTCAACCGGCAATTCCGCAGGCAGTCCGAACCGGATGTGGATAGCGGCCGTCAGTCGCTGATCCAGCGCGCCATAGCCCGGGCCGACAGCGGCCTTCACCGGGCTGATCATGTCGCCGATCACATATTCCGGCGCATCGTGCAAAAGGGCGGCCAGACGCCAACGGGGGGCGAGCCCGGGATTGGCGCGGGTGAACAGATCCTCGACCAGCAGCGAATGCTCTGCGACCGAATAGGGCCAGTCTCCTACGGTTTGCCCGTTCCATCGCGCGACGAAGGCAAGGCCGTGGGCGATATCCTCAATCTCGATATCCATCGGCGTCGGGTCGAGAAGGTCCAGCCGTCGGCCGGAAAGCATGCGTTGCCAGGCACGGGGTTGTTTGGGGGGCATGATCGGATGTTCCGTTGTCTATTCCGTGGGCTCGCGAAGGATCGCGCAGACGTGTCACGGTGTTAATAGCATCACGGGCGGATTTGCCCATATCCGTAACAAGCAGCAACCGAAACCTTACGGGCGGTTCTGCCGAGCCCGGCGGCGAGCGGGTAACCTGGTAAGTCTTGCAGACATCGACAATCCACCCGCAATCCAGCAAAAAAATTCTGTATCGACCGGCTTGGCGCATGTGTGATTGCTGCTTTGGCACGGCAATGCTATCTGACCGGCAACACGAATTTTAAAGGAGTGCGGCGCATGCCGAAGGATTACATTGTCAAAGATATCAATCTTGCCGGATACGGGCGCAAGGAATTGGACATCGCCGAAACCGAAATGCCGGGCCTGATGGCGCTTCGGGAAGAATTTGGCGAGGCCAAGCCGCTGAAGGGCGCGCGGATCGCAGGCAGCCTGCACATGACCGTGCAGACCGCGGTTCTCATCGAAACGCTCACCGCTCTTGGCGCCGATGTGCGCTGGGCCTCCTGCAATATCTTCTCGACCCAGGATCACGCCGCCGCCGCAATTGCCGAAAGCGGTGTGCCGGTCTTTGCCATCAAGGGCGAAACGCTTGAGGATTACTGGTCTTACACTGACAAGATCTTTCAGTTCGAGGGCGGTCTTTGCAACATGATCCTCGACGATGGCGGCGATGCGACGCTGTACATCCTGATCGGGGCCCGGGTCGAAGCAGGCGAAACCGCGCTGATCGAAACCCCGACCAGCGACGAAGAGGTCTGCCTCTTCAACCAGATCAGGAAGCGGCTGGCCGAAACCCCCGGCTGGTTCACCAAGCAGCGCGAGGCGATCAAGGGCGTTTCCGAGGAAACCACCACCGGCGTTCACCGACTTTATGATCTGCACAAGAAAGGCCTGCTGCCCTTCCCCGCGATCAACGTGAACGATTCGGTCACCAAGTCGAAGTTCGACAACAAATACGGCTGCAAGGAATCGCTGGTGGACGGTATCCGTCGCGCCACCGATACGATGTTGGCCGGCAAGGTCGCAGTTGTCTGCGGTTACGGCGATGTCGGCAAGGGCTCGGCGGCCTCGCTTCAGGGCGCTGGTGCGCGGGTGAAAGTGACCGAAGTCGACCCGATCTGTGCGCTTCAGGCTGCGATGGACGGGTTTGAGGTTGTCGTTCTGGAGGATGTCATCGGCAGCGCCGATGTCTTCATTACCACCACCGGCAACAAGGACGTGATCCGGATCGAGCATATGCGCGCGATGAAGGACATGGCGATCGTCGGCAATATCGGCCATTTCGACAATGAAATTCAGGTGGCCAGCCTGAAGAACCACAAATGGACCAACATCAAGGACCAGGTGGACATGATCGAAATGCCCTCGGGCGCGCGGATCATCCTCTTGTCCGAAGGCCGCCTTCTGAACCTTGGCAACGGGACCGGTCACCCCAGCTTTGTGATGTCGGCGTCATTCACAAACCAGGTTCTGGCGCAGATCGAGCTTTGGACCAAGGGTGAGGAATACAAGCCCGGCGTCTATATCCTGCCCAAGCATCTCGACGAAAAAGTCGCCCGTCTGCATCTGGCGAAAATCGGCGTGAAACTGACAGAGCTGCGCCCAGATCAGGCCGATTATATCGGCGTGGCAGTGGCCGGACCCTATAAATCGGACCATTACCGCTACTGATCCCCGGTCCCGGTGGCGGATTGCCCGCCGCCGAATGGGAATAGTCGGCGATAATTCCCCGAGACATGTCGGCCCGTCGGGTTTTTCTTTACCTGGCGGGCCGATTTGTCGTTAACTTCGGCCCGGTGGGATTGCCCGGGGGGCTGCCTGCTTTTTTATGACCCAAATTGTATCTGTGGAGGGACTTGTGGGAAAAAGAGATGAACTGATTGCGAAATACGCAGACGATCTGAAAGGCAAATGCGGCATGACGCCGGATATGGCGCTCCTGACCAAGGTGACGATCGGCTGCGGTCCGTCGATCTACGATGCAGATGCGTCGACCGTCGCCGCCGGGCAGGAAAGCGAGCTTGAGACGGTGAAGAACAACTTCCTCATCAAAAAGCTCGGCCTTGCGGATGGCCCGCAACTCATGGCCGCGATCAATTCCGTGATCGACACCTATGGCCGGTCCGAGCGCAACAAGTACCGTGCAGTGGTCTATTACATGCTGGTCAAGCATTTCGGCAAGGAAGCAGTCTACAGTTAACATCCGCTTGACGCCTGTTAACGACGTGTTTTCATAACTCGCTGATTTTGAAGGGAATTGCAGACAAGCTTTGCTTGCGGGAATCGATCCGGGGGCGTAGCTTGATCTCAACAAGGCCAGTACGGCCGAGACCTTTTCAGTTTCACGCGTGGTGCGAAGGGAGCACGTGGGGTGGCAAAGGGTCCCGGTTGGGTGGCCGGGACCCTTTGTATTTTACGGTATCGTGAAACCGGGGGGGCGCAACCACGCCATCACGTATCCGCCGGTCAGGCAAGATGAGCCCGAAACGCGGATACGACTTCGCTATAAACCTCGCGCTTGAACGGTACGATCGCGTCAAGCATCTCATCGGCCCCGATCCAGCGCCATTCCGAGAATTCGGGATGTTCGGTCTCGATGTCGATCTGATCATCCTGTCCCGTGAAGCGGAACAGGAACCAGCGTTGTTTCTGTCCGCGATATTTGCCACCCCAGACCTTGCCGACCAGATCGGGTGGCAGGTCATAGGTCAGCCAGTCAGGCGACTTCGCGACGAATTCAACCAGGTCCGGCGTGACGCCGGTTTCTTCGCCAAGTTCCCGCAGCGCCGCCACACGTGGTTTTTCGCCTTTGTCGATACCGCCCTGCGGCATCTGCCAGGCAGCGACCTCGCTGTCGCGCCGCTGCCCGGCAAAGATCAGCCCTGCGTCATTGATCAGCATGACGCCGACGCAGGGCCGGTAGGGCAGGTCCGAGCCGTCCCCGTCAGTCATTCCGCCGCAGCGATGGCCGAAAGGCCCTTGAGGATGTCGATCGCATAGGCCAGCTGGTAGTCGTCCTCACGCAGCTTCGCCGCCTCTTCCGCTTTCTCCTGCTCCGCTTCGAGGACGCGCTTTTCGTCTTCGGTCATCGAGTCGTTGGAGATCGCCCCGCGCAGATCGGCCTCTGACCGCCCGCGCTTGGCAGCGGCGTCGTCCTCACCCTCTTCTTTGGGGGTCGGTCGCGGCTGTGCAACGACGATATCGGGCGAAATACCCAGAGCCTGGATCGAGCGGCCCGAGGGCGTGTAGTACCGCGCCGTGGTCAGCCGCATCGCCCCGCCTTCGCCGCGCAGCGGGATCACTGTCTGGACCGAGCCTTTGCCGAAGCTCTTGGTGCCGACGATGATCGCGCGCCGGTGGTCCTGCAGGGCGCCGGTGACAATCTCTGACGCCGAGGCAGAGCCGCCGTTGATCAGCACGACCATCGGCTTGCCTTCGGCCAGATCGCCCGGTTCGGCATTGAACCTTTCGCTATCCT
This sequence comes from Albidovulum sp., assembly GCF_049646345.1. Taxonomy (GTDB): domain Bacteria; phylum Pseudomonadota; class Alphaproteobacteria; order Rhodobacterales; family Rhodobacteraceae; genus Albidovulum. The sequence continues at coordinate 9,030 of NZ_JBARVQ010000298.1, forward strand.
GCGGGTTGCGGCCCCGGGTCGAGACGATCTCACCCTTGTCAAGGAAGGCGTCGGACACTTCGATTGCCTGGGTCAGAAGTCCGCCGGGGTTGTTGCGCAGATCAAGGACGAAGCCGTTGACCTTGTCCATGCCGCCCGCGTCTTCCACGGCCTTCTTCAGGCCGTCGGCCATATTGTCATAGGTCTGGTCGTTGAACGTGGTGACACGCAGAACGACGGTATCGCCTTCCATGCGCACGCGCGCAGCGGTCAGCTTGATCGTGTCGCGGATGATCGACAGGTCAAAGGGTTCTTCCGCGCCTTCACGGACAATAGTGATGATGATCTCGGACCCGACCGGCCCGCGCATCTTGTCGACCGCATCGTCAAGGGTCAGCCCCAGAACGCTTTCGCCGTCAACATGGGTGATGAAATCCCCCGCCTGAACGCCCGCGTCGAAAGCGGGTGTCCCGTCGATGGGCGAGACGACCTTGATGAAGCCTTCTTCCTGCGTGACTTCGATACCGAGGCCGCCGAACTCACCGCGCGTCTGTACGCGCATGTCGTCGAAGGCATCGGGCGCAAGATAGCTTGAATGCGGATCAAGCGAGGTAAGCATGCCGTTGATCGCAGCTTCGATCAGCTTGCCCTCATCGACCTCTTCCACATACTGGCCACGGATGCGTTCAAAGATGTCGCCGAAAAGGTCGAGCTGTTCGTAGACCGTCGCCTTGTCGGCCTCTTGCGCGACCAGCGGTCCGGCCACCTGCGTCGTCAGCACGATGCTGGCGAGCGTGCCGCCCAGAGCGGCCATCACGTATTTCCTCATCGGTCAGTCATCCCTTGTCTCGGTGAACCACGGGGCCGGGTCCACGGGCGCTTCGCCCTGTCTCAACTCTATATAAAGCGTTTCCGCGCGTCCTGCGCCACCGCCTTCTTCGGTTTGGCCGGTATTTGCCGTTCCCATGCCCATATCACCGCCCATCAGGCCGATTGGCGCCCCGGCGTCCAGCACATCGCCGGTTTCGCCGTAGACCGTCGCCAGCCCAGCAAAGACCAGAAGATACCCGGAAGCAGGTTCGGCGATCATCACATTTCCGTAGTCCAGAAGTGGCCCCCGGTAGCGGATCGTGGCGGGCCAGGGCAGGGTGACCAGCGCAGCGGGTTCTGTCGCGAAAAGAAGGCCGGGGCGGACAATGCCCGCCGCATCGGCCTGACCCGCGCGGCGCAGCAATCTGCCCTGAACGGGCAGCGGCAATGTGCCCTTCGCGCCCTCGAAATCCTCCATCGGCGCGCCGATATCGGTTTCCATATCCGCCAGCCCCTTGGCGAAGGCATCGAGACTGTCGGCGCTGGCGAGCAAAGCTGTCAGTTCCTCGGGGTCTTCAAGGAAGCGCCGCGGCAGGTCGGTCCGATCCTGAATGGCTTTTGACAAAGCGGTGCGCGCGTCCTGCGCGGCGGTCAGCCCTTTTTGCAGCATCGCGGTCGTTTCGCCCTGCAGGGCGCGCAACCGCCGGATTTCGTCGATCTGTTCCTGCAAGGCGGTGGCCTCGGCCTCCAGCGCTGGTGTGGTTGCCGCAAGGATCATTCCCGCGCGCGCCGTTTCAAGCGGTCCGTCGGGGTGCAGGAGGATCACCGGTTCCCCGATACGCTGCAGTACCGCCATCGCGCCCAGCACCTGCCCGATACGATCACGCTGTCCATCCAGTTCGGCGATGATTTCGGCTTCGCGGGCAAGTGCGCGCCGCAAAGCGTCGCGCAAACCGGCAAGACCTGCCTCATAGGCGCGGACCGTATGGGTCAGCGCCGCCACCCGGTCACGCGATCCCTCTGCCTGCTCCAGAGAATCAATAGCCTCGCGCAGGGCGTCTGCGGCGCTTTCGGCCGCGGGGCTTGCCGGGTCCTGCGCCCCGGCAGCCGGGGCAAAGCCGAGCAGGAGCAGGAAAAGGAAGGCGGCCGCTTTCATTCCCGCTCGATCAGCGAACGCCCGGTCATTTCTTCGGGCGGGGTCAGACCCAAAAGATCCAGCAATGTCGGGGCAAGATCGGCAAGACGACCAGAACGAAGCTCCGTCCCTTCCGGCCCTCCAACCAGGATCACGGGCACGGGATTGGTCGTATGGGCGGTGTGCGGCCCGCCGGTTTCGGGATCGATCATCATCTCGCAATTGCCGTGATCAGCGGTGACGATCATCGCGCCCCCGGCCTGTTCAAGCGCCGCGACGGCACGGCCAAGCCCCCGGTCGACCTCTTCGACCGCCCTTATGGCGGCGGATAGATTGCCTGTATGGCCCACCATGTCAGGATTGGCGTAGTTCACCACGATCAGGTCATAGCCCTTGCCGATGGCCTCGACGAATGTGTCGCTGACTTCCCCAGCGGACATTTCAGGTTGCAGATCATAGGTCGCGACTTTGGGTGAGGGTGCCATGTAGCGGTCCTCGCCCTTCTCGGGTTCCTCACTGCCGCCGTTCAGGAAGAAGGTGACATGGGGGTACTTTTCGGTTTCGGCCAGGCGGAACTGTTTCAGTCCATGTGCCGCGACCCATGCGCCGAGCGTGTTGATCACGGGGCGTTTCGGGTAGGCTGCGGCCATGAAGGCGTCGTGGATTTTCGAATAATCGACCATGCCGAGTAGGGCCGCCCAATGCGGGCGATGGCCCCGGTCGAAGCTGGTGAAATCATCCTCGCCGACCGCCAGCAGGATTTCCCGCGCCCGATCGGCGCGGAAATTGAGACAGAAAAAGCCGTCGCCATCCTTGGCACCTTCATAGTCGCCGATCACCGTGGGCAGTATGAATTCGTCGGTTTCGCCACGACTGTAGGCGGCTGCGACCGCGTCGGTCGCCGATGCAGCCGGCAGCCCCTTGGCCCCGACCATCGCGGCATAGGCGCGCTCCACCCGATCCCAGCGATTGTCACGGTCCATCGCGAAATAACGCCCTGTCAGCGTCGCAACCCGGGCACCGTCAGGCAGACGCGCTTGCAGATCGGCGGCAAAGCTGTCCGCCGATTTCGGCGCAACGTCGCGACCATCGGTGACGGCGTGGAGCGCAACCGGCACACCTGCGCCCGCGATCATCTCGCAGGCAGCAATGACATGGTCGATATGGCCGTGCACGCCGCCGTCCGAGATTACGCCCATCAGATGCGCAGTGCCGCCATCGGCCTTGAGTGTCTGGATGAACGCGGAAATCGCGGCATTCGAGAAAAACGACCGGTCCTCAATCGCAAGGTCGATCTGGCCAAGATCCATCGCCACGACCCTGCCCGCACCGATATTAGTATGGCCGACCTCGGAATTGCCCATCTGGCCCGAGGGCAGGCCGACATCCGGCCCATGCGTCACGAGGCTGGCATTCGGGCAGGTCGCCATGATGCGGTCGAAGGCTGGTTTGCGGGCCTGGGCTACCGCATTGCCAGCGGTCTCGGCGCGCAGGCCCCACCCGTCAAGGATACAAAGGACAACGGGTTTCGGAGCGGTCATTTTCTTATCCCGGCGGGTTCTGACGACCTTCATCTAAACCGGCCTGCCGGGCGGAGCAACCAGCCACGATTTTTCGCAGAAAAATCATCGAATTTTCGGCGAAAATTCGTGTCTCAAACCCGATGATAGGGCGCGCCCGCAAGGATGGATGCCGCCCGGTAGAGCTGTTCGGACAGCATCACCCGCACCAGCATATGCGGCCAGACCATTGCGCCGAAGGATATTGACTGGTCAGCCGCGTCCCGCAGGTCCGGTGCGATCCCGTCTGCGCCTCCAATCACGAAGGCCACATCCTGCCGCCCGGCATCGCGCCAGCGGGCAAGCATCCCGGCGAAATCGGGCGAGGACATTGTGCGTCCGCGTTCATCCATCACCGCGAGGAGCGCTCCTGCAGGGATCGCGCGCTCAAGCAAGACCGCTTCGGCAGCCATGCCGCCGCCCTTCTTGTCCTCGACCTCGTGAACGGAAACCGGGCCGAGGCCCAAGGCCCGGCCCGTCCGGTCAAACCGCATCAGGTAATCGTCGATCAGCGCGCGTTCAGGCCCGGCACGGAGCCGCCCCACGGCGCAGATATGGACCCGCATCAGATCTTGCGGGTTTCGGCCCCGCTGGCGGGCATCCACATCTTTTCGAGCTGGTAGAATTCACGCACTTCGGGACGGAAGACATGAACCACCACATCGGAGGCATCGATCAGCACCCAGTCGCCCTGTTCCTTGCCCTCGATCTTGCAAGCCCGGCCATACTCCTGCTTCAGCCGGTCGACCAGCTTTTCAGCGATTGCACCAACCTGGCGCGAGGAACGGCCCGAACAGATGACCATATGATCGGCAACGGAAGAGCGGCCGCGTAGGTCAATGACCACCACGTCCTCGGCCTTGTCGTCGTCGAGAGAGGTAAGGATCCGCGCGAGTAATTCGTCGCTCTGGACCTCGGCAGGCTTCGCCGTCATCGGCACCGGCCCTGCGGCATCGGAACGCGCCGCCTTTGCAGTCTGAAACAGGACATTGTCCTCCTGGGTTGCGCGCCGTTCCCTCGCCCCGACGCCGGGCATGCGGCTAAAGTAACATCGCGTTTGTAAAATCTCAATGAGGCGCGTTTCCTGCGCTCATCTTCGGCAAACAGGTCGGGTGAAGACCGCCCTATACGCTATGGTCAGGGAAATACTCTGACCTCATCCGCGCCAGATAGGCGGTCAGGTTGGGGCGTGCCCGTACCATTTCGCCATAGGGCGTGTCAAAGAACGGGCTTTCGAGACTGGCAAGAAAACCATAAACCGTAGCATCCGCGCCTGCAGGGCGCGGGCCGAGCAGATAGGCGTTGTCCCCCATGATGTCGGCGACAGCATTCACCCCGAGGCCGACGAGATGCCGCTTTTCTTCGGGTTCCAGCCGTCCAGTCCCTTGCCCGTAAAGCGCCGCGCGCAGTCGTGAAAGTATCCGCGCCTTGACCATGGGGCGAATGAGTGCGGGCACCTGCTTGAAGAAATGCACCGGACCCCTGGCGAAATTCTCGGGCCGCAGCCAGCGATTGTCGACATTGATCCAATAAAGGTGGTCCTCGCACAAGCGTTCGACAGCAAGGCCGATACCCTGCGGTTCTCTGTCGTAGCCGCCCGAAAAATCGGCGCCATGCACGGTTTCAAGGTGGTGGCGGATCATCCGGCTGTCGGTGACGATCTTTCCGCCGTCGTCGATCCAGGGCAGCTTGCCGCGCGGCGCCTTGCGGATATCGGCGCGGGCAGATCGGTACTCCACCCCGGACATTTTCAAGAGCACTTCGGTCTTGATCGCGAAGGGACTGGCATGGGGCAGACCAAAAGCCGGACCGGTTCCGTAAAAAGTAATCATTCCGCCTGTGCCTCCGCGTCCTTGACGGGCGACGGCATCGTGCCGCCCAGAACCTTGACCTCGCGCTGCGGGAAGGGGATGGAGATGCCGTGTTCGTGGAACGCATCCCAGAGTGCGAGATAGACATTACCGCGGATATTGGTTAGCCCGCCCGTTGGATCGGTGATCCAGAAGCGCAGGATATAATCGACCGAACTGTCGCCAAAGCCGGTGATGTGACAGACCGGCGGCTTGAAGCTGAGCACACGGTCCACACTTTGCGCCGCCTCGATTGCGATCTTGCGGACCTTGTGGGGGTCGTCGCCGTAAGCGGTGCCGAAGAAGATATCGAGCCGCACGAACTGGTTGGAATGCGACCAGTTCACCACCTGCCCGGTGATCAGGTCCTCATTCGGGATAAGGTATTCCTTGCCGTCCCGCGTGACGACGCTGACATAACGCGCGCCCAAAGCCTCGATCCAGCCGAAGGTGTCACCGAGTGAGATCACATCGCCCGGCTTTACCGATTTGTCGAGCAGGATGATCACGCCCGAGACGAGGTTGGAGACGACCTTTTGCAGGCCAAAGCCAAGGCCGACACCGATGGCACCGGAAAGAACAGCAAGGCCGGTTAGGTCAAATCCGACCGCCTTCAAGCCGATGAAGAAGGCTGACGAATAAAGTGCCACCTGCAGGAACTTGACCGTCAGGACCCGCATCGACGGGCTGATGTCCTCATTCTTGCTGATCCGCTTGGCCGCTGTACCGGCGATCAGCCGCGCGCCGAAGAACAACATTCCGGTGACAAGCACCGCCTTCAGGATCGCGAGCAGGGTCAGGCGGAAATCGCCGAATTCGATGGCCACCCCGTCAAGGAACCGCGTCGCCTCGTCCAGCAGGCCGACATAGTAGAGCGTGGCATAGACCGTCAGCCCCCAGATCACGATCCGCCGCAGGAACCGGTTCTTGATCAGTTGCGCGGCGATGCGGATGAAGAACCACGCGGTGGCTATCGTGGCCGCCAGCGCTACCAGATAGCGGCGCGATGGGAACGTATAGACATAGGCAAAACCGCTGGAGGCCAACCAGGCAAGCACTGCGAAAAAGGCAAGCTGCATCCGGTTGCGTAGCGCGATCAGCCAGCGCAGTTGCCATTTCGGCCGCCCTTCCAGATCGCGGATCCAGTCACCGAATTTCGGTCCGAAGCGACGGGCCAGAAGCCATGCCAGAACGAAACAGACCAGAATGGCGGCCAGCTGGCCAAGCTGGTTCGGCAGCGACAAAAGCCGGAGGTTCAGCTTGATCGCGGTCCAAAGCTCATTCAGCCCGGTGACGATGGTGTCGATTTCGCCGTCCATATGCCCCCGCCATTTTTTACTTTGTGACAGCAACAAAGG
>NZ_JBARVQ010000299.1:0-4519 GCF_049646345.1 Albidovulum sp.
CCAGCGGGTGGCGATCAAGCATGAATGCGCGCCCTTCGGCAATGCCAAGGCCCGCGCTGTGGTCTGGACCTTCCCCGACCCGGTGCCCTTGCACCGCGAACCCCTCTACACCAACCGGCGCGACCTCGTGGCCGACTATCCGACCTATTCGGACAGGAAGCTCTACCGTCTGCCGACCATGTATGCCTCCATTCAGGAAAAGGACTTCTCGGGCGACTATCCGATGATCCTGACCTCGGGGCGCCTCGTGGAATACGAGGGCGGCGGCGAGGAAAGCCGCTCGAACCCGTGGCTTGCGGAATTGCAGCAGGACATGTTCGTCGAGATCAATCCGCGCGACGCGAACAATCTGGGCATCCGCGACCGGGCGCAGGTCTGGGTCGAGGGGGCCGAGGGCGCCAAGGTCAAGGTGATGGCGATGGTGACCGAGAGGGTGGGCGAGGGTGTCGTCTTCATGCCTTTCCATTTCGGCGGCCATTATCAGGGCCAGGATCTGAGGGACAAATATCCCGAAGGGGCCGACCCTTACGTTCTGGGCGAAAGCTCCAACACCGCGCAGACCTATGGGTATGACAGCGTCACCCTGATGCAGGAAACCAAGTGTACCCTCTGCAAGATCAGCGCAGCTTAAGGAGAAACAGTCATGGCAAGAGTCAAATTCCTCTGTGACGCCGAACGCTGCATCGAATGCAATGCCTGCGTGACGGCCTGCAAGAACGAACATGAAGTGCCCTGGGGCATCAACCGCCGGAGGGTCGTCACCATCAATGACGGCACGCCGGGGGAACGGTCAGTCTCGGTCGCCTGCATGCATTGTTCCGACGCGCCCTGCATGGCGGTCTGCCCGGTCGATTGCTTCTACCAGTCCGAGGACGGCATCGTCCTGCATTCCAAGGACCTCTGCATCGGTTGCGGTTATTGCTTCTACGCGTGCCCCTTTGGCGCGCCGCAGTATCCGCAGGCGGGCAATTTCGGGTCGCGCGGCAAGATGGACAAATGCACCTTCTGCGCCGGTGGCCCGGAAGAGACGCATTCGACCGCCGAGTTCGCCAAATACGGACGCAACCGGATCGCCGAGGGCAAACTCCCGATCTGCGCCGAGATGTGTTCGACCAAGGCGCTTTTGGCGGGGGACGGCGACGTGGTGTCGGCCATCTACCGCGAACGGGTCGTGGCGCGTGGCTTCGGCTCTGGCGCATGGGGCTGGGGCACGGCCTATGACCAGAAGGCCGCCAACTGAGTTGTCCGAGTGGTGGTGGCTGTCAGTGGTCCCGTGGCGTGCTTGCGCCACGGGTGCCGCCACCTGACCGCGGTACCTGGAGACGAACATGACCCTTCGCAGCCTTCTTGCCGTTCTTGTTGCCTGCCTTTCCCTCTCATTGCCGCTATCGGCGCAGACCGACGACACCCGCGCCGCAACGGGCGGGGCGCAGACGCTTGAGGATATCCTTGCCCGCCAGCGTGGCGAGGTGGTCGATGACAGCGCCATGCGCGCGGCAACGGGGGACCCGGATTCTGCCGCCGGGATCGCCGAACAGCTCGGCACGCTCGGCGGGGCATCCGATCCCGATCTCTGGCGCGCTTTGCGCTACGGGTCGGCTGATATCACCGTTTCGTCCCGGTCGCCTGCGGCAGGCGTGATCATTCAGGATGGCGGCATGGAATGGCTGCAGTTCCGCGAGGGGCCCTTAGCGCATTACGGCGGCTATCTGCTCTTGGGCATGATCGCGGTGCTGGTTCTGTTCTTCCTCGCGCGCGGGCGCATCAGGATTGAGGGCGGGCGAACCGGCCAGACTATCCTGCGCTTCAATGCGGTCGAACGGTTCGGCCACTGGCTGATGGCTGGGTCGTTCATTGTGCTTGCCGTGACCGGGCTGATCATGATCTTTGGCCGCCTCGCGCTGATCCCGCTTCTGGGCAAAGAGGTTTACGCGCCAATCGCCAATGTGGGCAAATGGGCGCATAACAACCTTTCCTGGGCATTCATGGCGGGGCTGGCGATCGTCATTGTGGTCTGGGTCGTCGACAATTTCCCCAACAAGCACGACCTGAAATGGCTGGCCAAGGGCGGTGGGCTCTTCTCAAAGGGCGTTCATCCGCCCGCAAAGAAATTCAATGCCGGGCAAAAGATCATCTTCTGGTCGGTTGTGGTGCTTGGTGTTTCCATCTCGGCCTCCGGCCTCTCGCTTCTTTTCCCCTTCGAATTGCCGATGTTCGCCAAGACCTTCGCGGCGCTGAACGCGACCGGCCTGCCGCAACTTTTCGGCTTTGGTGAATTGCCGACCGTGCTTGGCCCGCATCAGGAAATGCAGCTGGCCCAGATCTGGCACGGTATTATTGCCTTCGTCTTCATGGCGATCATCATCGCCCATATCTATCTCGGCTCGGTCGGGATGGAGGGGGCCTTTGACGCCGTCGGCACCGGCGAGGTTGACGTGCAATGGGCAAAGGAACACCATGCGCTCTGGTACGAAGAGACGCGTGGGGCAGGCGGCGCGGATGCGCCGACCGAACCGGCGGAATAGGGGGGCGCGATGAAGGTCATGTTTGCCGCATTCCTTGCCGCCATCGTCATCGCGGTGGTTGCCGATCTTGGACTGCACCGCGCGGGCTTCTCGTCCCAGGAGGCGACGGCCGGGCCTTCGGTCCGGCTCGACTGAAGCGGGGAATGATTTGACGGAACTACGCCCCGGCGGGACACCGCCGCAAACGGAGGCCGAAGAGGTCGGGCCGAGCGCCATCGACCGTGTGCTGCGCCATGTCTCGATTCTGGTTGTCGATGACGAACCGGGAATGCGCAACTTCCTGATCCGCACGTTCGAGCCACGCTGCAAACGGATCGAGGCGGCAGGCAGTGCCGAGGAAGCCTCGCAACTGCTCGATACCCAGCATTTCGATCTGGTGCTTCTGGACAATGTCATGCCCGGTCAATCCGGCCTGGACTGGCTGAACGAGCAACGCCGCGTGGGGCTTTTCGCCGAGGCGATCCTGATGACGGCCTATGCCGATCTCGACACTGCCATTCATGCGCTGCGGGTGGGGGCCGCGGATTTCGTGCTGAAGCCCTTCCGCTCAAACCAGATCATCAACGCGGTCAATCGCTGCATGGATCAGCGTTACCTGCGCCGCGAGAATTTCCTTTTGAAATACGAATTGCGGGCAGACACACTGGCAGCACGCGGGCGGCTTATCGGCAATTCGCCCCGGATCGAGGCAGTGCGCCGCACTTTGGAACGCGCGGCCCCCCTGCCGACGCCGGTTCTTTTCACCGGCGAAAGCGGGACCGGCAAGGAAATCGCGGCCCGCACGCTGCATGCGATGTCCGACCGGGCTGAAAAACCCTTTGTCCCGATCAACTGCGCGACGACGACGCCCGACCATCTGGCCGAAGAACTCTTTGGCAAGGTCGGGGCCGAGGGGCGCGACGGGCTTTTGATCCAGGCCAGTGGCGGAACATTCTTTCTGGATGAGATCGCCGACATGCCGATGGCGATGCAGGGCACGCTTTTGCGGGTGATCGAGGATAACCGGCTGCGCCCGCATGGCTCTGGGCGCGAAATTCCGTTGAACCTGCGGTTTCTCTTCGCCTCAAACGCCGATCTGGGCCGCGCGGTGGCCGAGGGCCGGTTCCGCAAGGACCTCTATCACAGGATTAACGTTCTGACCGTCGAAATGCCGCCCCTGCGCGAGCGTGTCGGCGATATCGGTGAACTGGCGGAACTGTTCATCGGCAATATCGCCCGTCAGTTGGGCATGACGCCGCTGGTGGTGACCGAGGATGTACTGTTGAACCTCGCCCGCTATGACTGGCCCGGCAATGTGCGGGAACTCAGGAACCTCATCGAACGCTCGCTGATCCTGGGGGAGTTTCCGCCGGAATTCGCTGGCGGCCCCGATGCGGTCGGGATCGAACCGGCGGAGTCGCTTCAGGCGGTGGAGCGGCGGCATATCCTTGCCATTCTGGAGGCCTGCGGCGGCAACCGGGCCGAGGCGGCGCGACGGCTGGGCGTGTCGCGCAAGACCATCGACCGAAAATGCGCCCAGTGGAATGTCTGACGCGTCCCGCCGGGTAAGCTTCTGGCACAGCGTCCGCACGCGGATACTGGTCATCGCGCTGTTGCCCGCGCTGATCCTGTTGCCGATGGTGCTGGTCTATACGGTCAAAAGCTGGATCGACCGGCTGGACGATGTGCTGATCGACAAGGTGGCAGGCGAACTGACCATTGCGCATCAGCACCTTGCCGGTCTTCTGAACGGTCGGCAGGCGGGGATCGAAGCACTGGGGCAATCGGCCAGCTTTGTCGCCGCGCAGGAGAACGGCTCCGCACTGACGGCACTGCTGGAGGCGCGGCGGATAGAACTTGGTCTCGATTTTCTCTACTTTGTGGCAGCCGACAGCCCGGCCGATGCGGCACGTTGGCCGGTCGTGGCGGCTGCCTTGCAAGGGCGGGCCGGGGCCGAGATCGACATCTTCAGCGGCGAGGATCTGGCGTGGCTGTCACCTGCGCTTGCCGAACGG
>NZ_JBARVQ010000300.1:0-9887 GCF_049646345.1 Albidovulum sp.
GCGGCAAGTTCAGCATCCTCGAAATCGCCCAGAGCCACGAATTGCGCCTGCGGCAGGGTTCCCGACATCCGGATCGCCGCATCCACGAAGGTGTCGGTGCCCTTTTGGCGACATACGCGCCCGACCAGACCGACGACTTGATGTTCGGATTGCAAACCAAGGGACGCCCGGCCCCGGGTCCGGTCCCCGCCCGTGACCCGCGCCCTGTCGACACCGTTTTCCGCCAGCTCGCAAACAAGGCCGACGCGAATAGCAACATGGGTCGCAACAGAACTGGACACCGCAAATCCGGCATCCGTGATCGTCGCAAGACGTCGTTCGACGCAAAGGGTATCCGCGTCCCACTTACCGTCGTAGTCATTGTGGTAATGGGCGACGATCCGAAGGCCCGAAGGTCGCAGGACTGCGCCCGCCATGCGGCCAAACAGGTTGGGCCGATAAGAATGGGTATGCAAGACGTCGATCCTGTGTTGATCGAGAAAGCCAACCAATTCCATCATCGCGCTGGCCTTGCTCGCCGAGGTCGCGGCCCGACAAGGAATACTGGGGTCGCCCAAATGTCCCTGTCCGGGTTTCAGATAGAACACGTGCGCTGCTACCCGCCCCGGGTCTGTATGGCGGATCAGCGCGTCCACGACTCTGGGGACTCCGCCGCGGCCCGGTGAATTGAGCACATGAGCAACCCGAAGCATCAGAGCAACCGCCCTATGATGGCGCGGATGGAGGCTGCCGTATTGGGCCCCGGGCGCTGCGCATAGAATTTCGCAAGCCGGGCGGCGACAACGCCAAGGCACCAATCAAAGGCCGGCCCCGCCTGCAACCGGACATATGCGCTGGCCTCTTTGGCCAGGTATCCAGGCAAATGCCCTTCCAGTTCGGCCTGCCAAAGCCACCCGTAAAGCTGCGCCAGATCGTAGTCGGCAAACCCCATCGAAACGCTCTCCGTGTCAATCAGGGTCGCGCGGATTTTTCCGAGGAACACATGTTCCAGTTTCATATCCCCATGGATGGGACAGAGCGGCGCTTCAGGTATCACAGCTTCGAGTCGCTCGACAATCTTGGCGATGTCGGCATGGCAGGATGGGGTCGTCACCGCCACGAAACCGATGCTTTCCTGGGCGCGGGCGAGTAGCTTGTCCCGGGTCATTTTGCGGGCTGGCCATAGCGGAGCGGCCCAGAAATGCCGCATCCCTGCGATGGCTTGCTGCAACGGTACTAGGCTGCCGGAATGAGACAAGGCGACATCGAGCGGCGCACCGGGTGCGCTGCCATATGCGACAGCCCCGAGGTCTGCGTCGAGCCCGAGCACAGGGGCAACCGACAGATCGGACCCCTCCAGCGCATCCTGCATCGCCCTGTTTGCATCCCGCAGGCGGACCGGATCATCGTCGCCGACCAACTTCACAAAGGAGGGAGGTTGTCCGTCCAATGCGCAGCGGAAGGTGCAGGAAAGGCCCGGCCTGTAGCGCAGCAGGACCGGGGCCGCGCCCGCCGGGCAGCCAGTCATCCCTGGCAGGATCGCTTCATACCGTTCCAGAAAGATGCGGATCTGGGGCATCCGGTGATCCTGGGGAAATGCTTCGAACAGGGCATGGGTTTCCGGGTCGAAATGCGACAGCTTCTTGTTTCGGCGGGCAAGGCGCAGGCCCTTGTCGCCGCTGAAGAACCACAGCGTCCCTTCGTTCCTTTCCGCTTTGGTACGCGTTGCCACATGCAGGATCGCCCGCTTGCCAGGTCGGTAGCGCAGGCGCAACAGAGCGACCTCATCCGCGCCGGTGATTGCGCGCAAGCGTTCTTGGCTAAGGTCCGCAAGGCCGGGTATCCGCGCATCTTCAATTGCCAGCATTGGCATCAGCCTCCTCAATCAGGCGGTCCAAATCTGCTTGGGCGGTCATGGTGAAGGCATAGATCATCGCCAGCCGGTACAATGCTGCGCCGCGCCAGAGGCTGATGCCGGGCGTATCAAATTCCGCCCGAAGCTGCGCTTCGTCCTGACCCGCAAGGAACAGATGCGCCAAAAGGTTGCCGACATCGAGCGCCGGGTCCGACAGGCAAAGCGTGTCGAAATCCAGAAAGCCCGCCACGCCTTTCGAAACCAGGATCTGCTTTTCGTGCAGGTCGCGGTGGCACGGTCGCGGAGGATTGGCTGCCTGTTCCAGTTTGGCCATCAGATGCGTCAGGCCGGGCGTGATACGGCGGGCAAGCTCTGGCCGAAGGTCCTGACACCGCCCCAGCCACTGAAACAGAATACGCGCCTCATCGGCACCCGAATGCGCAGGTAGACCCGCCGGATCGAGCGCCTGAAGCGCCGCGATAGCCCTTGCGACGACCCCGGTATCCGAGCCTTCGAAGCAAGGGGGTTCACCCGGAAGCACATCAAAAAACGAAGCGCCAATCTCAGGGAGAACGCCCAAAGGTTCAGGAATGCGCAAATCGGTTTGTCCTGAAAGGCTGTGCCAGAGGGCGCGGTGCCGGTTGAAGCGGGCGTCACCGTCCCCACTCTTGATCGTGCGCAGCCGCACAAAGAGGTCAAGCTTGGCGCCGCGGATCCGTAGCACGGCCCTTTTGCCCAGCCGGTGCGCGACCAGTTCGGTGACAAGCGGGCCGAAGTCATGGCCAAGGATCGTCTCTACAGCGCGGCATGCAAAAACCCGATCGTGCAGCAATCGCAAGCCGGGCAGGCGTTCGTCCAGCCCGGGGCGGCGCAAAACCAGACCTGCGGTGCCAGCAACGACAACGGCCGAGGAGTCGAAACCGGCTTTCTGACCATTTCGCCTTTTGGTCAGGCTGGCTCTGACACGGTCGGCGTGTATCTTTGCATCGACCGGGCAGCATTCTGCGAAAACCATTTCGCTGGAGCCATCGGCGAACTTGGCGCGAAGCACGTGCTGAACCGGCTTGCTGTCGGGGAAATGTGTGCGTTCGATCGTGACCGAAAACGGCTTCTTGCCCAAAACCGCGGCAATTGCCGGCCCGAGCTCAGACGCATCTCCGAAGCGGTCGGTCCGCGTCAGAAGGTCCGCAGCGGTCGTCATGCCGACAGGCTCTGCTTTGACTTGACGACATGTGAAAGCCCCCCCTGATCGACCCGAATGACGTGATCGGCCAGTGACAATGTCAGTTCATCATGTGCAACAAGAAGCGTGGTCCGCCCGGCGGCGGCCCGGCGGAGGCCGCCCAGCAGACCTTTGGCGGTCGCCGGATCGAGGCCGGTCAACGGCTCGTCGAGGATCAGAATGGGTGCATCGCGCAGGATCGCGCGGGCAATGGCGATACGCTGGCGCTGGCCGCCGGACAGGGTCTCGCCGCGCTCGCCCAGAACCGTTTCATAGCCATCGGGCAGGTTGCGAATGAATGCGTCGGCTTCGGCGGCCTCGGCGGCGGCGACGATTTCCTCGCCCGTTGCATCGAGGCGCCCGTAAGCGATATTGTCGCGCACGCTGGTACCGAACAGCACGCTGTCCTGTAGCACAATGGCGATATTGCCGCGCAGGCTGTCGAGGGTGACGTTGCGGATATCCTGCCCGTCGATGCGCACCGCCCCCTCGGTCGGATCGTAGAATCGCATCAGCAGCCGCGCGAGTGTGGATTTGCCCGCACCGCTGGGGCCGACTAGTGCGGTAACTTCGCCGGGATGAAGTTCAAGTTCCACCCTGTCGAGGACCGCATCCTTTGTGCCGGCATAGGAAAAACTCACTTCGTCGAACAGGATCCACCCATGGATCGGGTTTTGAATTGGTTTTGCATCCGGATGCTCGGCGATGTCCGGTTCGAGATCGAATATTTCGAGCAGGCGCTCGCCGCTAGCGGTGGCCTTGGCGACCCGTGCGGTCATCGAGGCCATCTTGCGGATTGGCTTGTAGAGCGACGACAGATAGGCGGTGAAGACCAGAAGATCGCCCGGGCTGATTGCGCCCGCCCGCACCTGGGTGACGCCAAACCAGATGACCACGGCCGTTCCCAATGCCAGTAGGACCTGCGTCACCCGATCCATGTTTGCAGCCAGCCGCGTGGTGACGACACCTGCCTCGGCCGAGGAATTGTTCTGTTTGGCAAAGCGCGCTTCTTCGTAGGATTCGCGGGCGAAACCCTTGACCACGTTGAAGGCGGAAATGCCTTCAGTCATCACAACGGCGATTTTGCCTTCCTTGCGGCGCTGCTTGCGCGCCGCGCCCTTGATGCGTTTGCCGAAATAGCGCGTGATAAACCAGAGTGCGGGCAGGATCGTCAGCGCCACCAGCGTCAGCCGCCAATCCATCCAGAGCATGACGCCGATGGTCAGGACGATCACGAGGATGCGCGCGGCAAAGAACACCACCGCGTCGATCAGCAGATCGCGCATCATCCGCACGTCGCCGGTCAGTCGCGTGATGATGTCGCCAGAGGAAGTGGTGTCGTGGAAGGAATGGGACAGTCGGTGGATATGGCGATAGAGGTCAAGCCTGATCGCCGCCACGACCTTTTGACCCACGGCGGCGATCAGGTAGGCCTGGGCGAAACCCATCGCGCCGCTCAAGAGCGCAATCCCGAGGATCGTGGCGGCCATGGCACCCAGAAGCACGTTACCATTGCCGAAGACGGACAGCAGCCAGCCGGTTACGGCATCGGGATTTTCCTGTGGGACAAGGAGGCCGTCGAAAACCACCTTGATCGGCCAGGGCCGCATGATTTCTGCCAGTGCCACGCCAATCATGGCCAGAAACCCGAGTATCAGCTTGCGCCGATGGGCTTTCAAATGTGGCCCCATGCGTTGGAACAGGCCGCGCAGCGCGCCGACTTCGATTTGTCGGTTGCGGCTCATGCGGCGGCCCTCTTGCCCTGGGCAATCTCGACTACTCTGGCCGCGTTGCGCGTCCAGTCGTGGCACGCGCCTTCGTTGGCGGCCTCGGCGGACATGGCAGCGCGTCGCGCCGGATCGGCGCAAAGATCGCGCAAGGCCGCCGCCAGCGCGCCGACATCGCCCGGAGACAAGAGCTGCGCCGCCGCCGAACCCGACAAGAGTTCCGACGTCTGCCCGATGTCACTGGCCAAAACAGGCCGCCCCATCGCAAGGTATTCATATAGCTTCAGAGGCGAGAAGTAGTGATCCTCGGCCGCCGGATAGGGCGCTGTGGCCACGTCCATGCGGGCAATGAGGCCCGGCAGTGCCCCGTGATCCACCCAACCTGCCATCGTGACGGCATCGGCAAGCCCGGCACCAACGACGAACCCGTCGATCCAGCCGCGTTTCGGCCCGTCGCCGCAGATCAGAAGATGGGCGCGGGGTTCTTCGGCGCGGAAGGCGCGGAAGGCCTGCAACAGTGTGTCGACCCCGTGCCACATTTTCAGGGATCCGGTAAACCCGACCACGAAAGCATTTTCGGGAATGTCGGCCGTTTGCATGGGGGGCACGCCAGGATGGAATTGTGCAGTATCGACCGCATTGCCGATCACATGGACCCGTGCCGGAGCAGCGCCCGCACCGGTCAGGTAGTCCCCCATCTGACGCGAGACCGCAGCAAGTGCGTCGGACCCGGCCAGCACCTTTGCCTCTATGGCCCGGGCCTCGTCCTCGCACACAAGCGACCGGAAGGCCGACTGCTCCTTCACTAGCGGCGCGTTGACCTCGGTGATGACGGGCACTCCTAGACTGCGCGCGGCGCGGCAACCAGCCGCCGACCAAAGTGAATAACGCTCATAGATCATGTCGAATGGCCATTCGCGATACAGGGAAATCAGCCGCGCCGCCATCGCGTCGGCTTGCGCCATCGCGGCGCGTTCTTTTTCCGCACGGTCGGTTCCTGTGATGCTGGCTCTTACCTCCTCGACATTCAGGGCCGTGTCGCCCCCATCGCCGCGCCGCGCCGCAATCACCCGGACTTCGTGGCCCAGCTTGCCGAAGGCGCGGATCATTTCCTGGATGTGGATCGAAGCGCCTTTTTCTCCAAAGACCGGGATCCCGCGATCGGCTGTGACATAAGCAATGCGCATCATGCGGCCTCCTGTCCCGCGCGGAGCGGATCGCGCAAATACGCGCGCAGCATTCCCGCATTCGTGGACAGATCGAACAGGCGTTCGGCGCGCCGCCGACCGGCCTGTCCCATCAGGGCCGCCCCTTCGGGGATGGCAAGAACGGCCTCCAGCGCATCCGCAAGCGATGTGGCATCGCCGGGGGCACAAAGCCTCCCGGTCACGCCATCCTCGACGATCTCCGGCCCGCCTGACGTTGTGGTCGTAACGACGGGCAAGCCCCGCGCCATCGCTTCCAGCAGGACCGTCGGAAGCCCGTCACGGTCGCCGCTATCGGTGACCACGCAGGGTAGAACTGCGGCCTGCGCCGTTCTCATCGTGTCGATCAGCGCTTCTTGTGGGAGCGGGCCGCCTATGGCGACGCAGCCTTCCAGCCCAAGTGCGGTGCGTTGTGCGCGCAGCGCCGCTTCCAGCGGACCGGAGCCGACCAGTGACAGTGAAAACGTAACCTGCCGGGCCTTGAGCAATGCGCAGGCTGCCAGCAGCACATCAAAGC
Source organism: Albidovulum sp. (assembly GCF_049646345.1). Taxonomy (GTDB): domain Bacteria; phylum Pseudomonadota; class Alphaproteobacteria; order Rhodobacterales; family Rhodobacteraceae; genus Albidovulum. The sequence continues at coordinate 6,506 of NZ_JBARVQ010000300.1, forward strand.
CCTTCTTTTCAACCATTCGACCGACCGCAATCAAGTGTCCCCGCGCTTGCGTTGCGGGATCTACGGGCGTGAAAGCACCAAGGTCGATCCCGTTATACAGCCGGATGATCCTGGCTTCGGGGCACAGCATTGCCAGATGCTGGGCGTTGTAATCAGACACTGTGGCCACAAAGGCCGCCTCGCGCAGCTTGGCGCGGCGCATCTCGGCATCGGCTTCGGGCGTGACATAGGTGTGAAAGATGTCCTTGGCGTGCGCGGTGAAGGAATAGGAGCCGCCCACCGCCCGCGCCGCAAGGCACGCAACCGTCGTGGCGTCAGAGCCGAAGTGAGCATGGAAATGCGTGATCCCCCGCGCTCGCGCGTCCTGCGCCACCGCCTCGGCCTTGCGTTGCAACGCACCGACTTCTTGCGCGGACTTGCCCGAGAAAAGCGCCGCATCCCCGGGCGTGATCACACCGTCCGACCCATTTCCCAGCGCCTTGAGGGTCATCACTTCGGCCCGCAATTGTGACAGGCGGGCATGGCGCGGCTCTTCCGGCGGGGCAAGCAATGAATAGACGCGGGTCGTGGCACCAGCGGCCTCATGGGCCAGGAGTTCGTTCAGGATGAAGGTTTCGCTGAACCGCGGAAACCGCTTGAGGATATAGGCGATGGGGGCGTCATGCATGGGTCCGCTCCAGTTCTATGCGCTTGGAGATGGTGCAAAGCGACGCAAGCACGCGGGCCGCGTTGCGCACACCGTTGGTGTTCAGAGGGTTGCTGCCGCCTGGCTTTGGCACCTTGCCCAGAAGTCGCGCGATGCTCGTGGCGCTCAGATCTTCACGGCGCAAGTAATAGGCCAGGCCCGCGCGCTCCAAAGCCTCGGCACGCAGCCTCTGCTCGGCCGATGGGCCAAGGCGCGGAACCGTCACGATCGGGCAACCGACGGCCAAAGCCTCGTTGATCGAATTATAGCCCGTCATCGTGATCAACAGGTCCGATTGCGCCATCCAGGACGGCAAATCAGTCACATGCTCCAGAACCTCGACACCATGCAACGCCCCGAGGCGCATCGCCTCGGTCTGCAATTCGCGGTCCATCAGCGGGCCGGTAATCACTGTCATTTTCGGCCTTTTGTATCGGGGCAGTTCTGTCATGGCCGCGATCGCGGCGGCAATCATCGGAAAGGCGTCGCGCCCCCCCCCGCCGGACACAAGAACGCGTTCGGGCCGTTTCGGACAAGCCTGGCGTGGATGCGGGCGCGCGGTGGTCACGATCCCGCAATCACTCACGCAACCGGGCTTCAGGGCGGCGAGGCCGTAGGCGGCGATGCTGGGAAAAAAGGCTTCGTCGCCATAGACAAGGATGTGATCATAGGTCTCTGCGATCAGGCTGTCGGTCCCTTGTTCTGACCAGAGCGCCCGCGTGCGGGTCGGCTCATCGAGGATGTCCCGCAGGCCCAGGACCGTCCGGGCATTGGGCGCATCGTTCAGAATCTTGAGGACCGGCAGCAATTCTTCCATTGCACCCGCGGGTTCGTGATCGACAAGAAGCAGGTCCGGCCGGATCGAAGCAATGACGCCCTCGATGATCCGCATCCGCATGTCAAGGGTTGTCCGGGCATCGATCCTAAGCGATCCTGGCTGATAGACGCCCCGCCCAAGCTTGGACAGAGACGGCAGCTTGACGTAGTCGATGCCAGGATGGGGTTCAAAGATCATGCCCGCCGGGCAGCCGACCAGCATCAGCACCGAAATGCCCGGCACCTGCGCCACCAGTTCTTTCGCGATGGCCGAGTTGCGGCGCATGTGCCCCAGACCGATGGAGTCGTGAGAATACATGACGACCGACGGACCCCGGTTGAACGCCGCGTGGTGGTTTGTGGATGTGCCCTCGGGGCGCAACAGCCCCGTTACCAGTTCTACAAGCCGCGACAGTGCGAATGGTTTGGACAGGAAAGCCGCGACCGAAAGCCCCTCGGCCCGGGACCGGTTCAGGCCGCTGTCTTGCCCGGTCATCACGATCACGGGGGTTTGCCCGAGCATCGGCAATGCCGCGCCCAGAAGTTCCAGCCCGTCACCGTCGCCAAGGGAAATATCGGCGATCACAAGGTCATAATCTCCGGCAGCCAGAGCCTCACGCGCCGCCGCAGCACTGCCCGCACGTTGGACCTTGGCCCCTACCCGGTGCAAAGCGCGGGAAATGTTACGCGCCAGGATGTCTTCATCTTCGATCAGCAGGATTCGCATTGTGTCAGCCTCACCTCATTGGATCAGAGCGTGGCCTGCACCGGGAAGGATGCCTAGGCTGGCCAAGGTGGAAAATGGGGCAGATCGCACTGGTAAAGTGGGGCAAATCCCCCAAAGCGCGCTCATTCTGCCGCGACCCGGACATGCATCGCGCCATCAAGGCATTGCCGGAAATCGTCCCTCAGATCCGGGCGCGCGAGGGCGTAGGCAACCGTCGCCCGCAGGAAACCGGCCTTGGATCCGCAATCGAAACGTTGGCCTGCGAAACGAAACCCATGAACGCCGCTCTTGCCGATTTCGGCGGCGATCGCGTCGGTCAACTGTATCTCTCCGCCCGCACCGACTTGTTTGCGGGCGAGGTGGTTGAGCACCGCAGCATCAAGGATATAGCGACCGACAACCGCGAGATTGGACGGCGCAGTCTTGGGGGACGGTTTTTCGACCATGCCCGAGACAGTGCAAAGTGGACCATTCCGATGCGTGGTTTCGAGAATGCCATAGGAGCCGACCTCCTCCGGCGCGACTTCCATCGCGGCGACAAGATTTCCCCCACATGTCTGATAGGCATCGACCATCTGTTTCAGACAGGGGACCGCGCCGGCGATCACGTCGTCGGGCAGGATAACCGCAAAGGGTTCGTCGCCGATCAGGTGCCGGGCGCACCATACAGCGTGCCCCAGCCCGCGTGGTTCACCCTGGCGTGCATAGGCGGTGGAACCGGACGGCATTCGGGTGTTTTCCAGTTCGGCCAAAAGGGATGTCTTGTTGTCGCGCCGAAGGGTTTCGGCGAGATGGGGCGCGTGGTCGAGATAGTCTTCCAATGCCGTCTTGCCGCGCGCGGTGACGAATATGAACTCGTCGATCCCTGCGGCCCGCGCTTCGTCGATCGCGTATTGGATGAGCGGGCGATCCACCAGTGGCAGCAACTCCTTGGGTATCGACTTGGTCGCAGGAAGGAATCGAGTGCCCATCCCTGCCACGGGGAATACGGCCTTTTTGATCCGGGTTTGTCTGGACATGTCTTAACCTCGTCATTCCTGTGCGAGGTCATTATGGCAAGGCAATGTCCGGACGCAGAGCGGCGCAAGCTGTGGTTTTGGGGCAAAGCGCATAAACTTTTGGGGGATATCCCCCAAAAGCGACGCCCTAATCCT
>NZ_JBARVQ010000301.1:0-2008 GCF_049646345.1 Albidovulum sp.
CGGCGAATGTAAACAGTGCCGATTCGCTTAGCGCCTCCGGAAACAGCTCCAGAAAGCTTTCCCCCGCCGCGACTGCCGTTTCGCGCACCTCCATCTGCCCGATCAGCCAGTCGAGGTGGCCCCGGTCCCCGGTCATGCCGATGCCGCGGACCGCGAGCGAACGGGTATTGCCGCATTGGTAGAGATCGCCCAGATAGGTGCGGAAATCGGTTGCCTCGGAGGTCTCCGATAGCCGCCTCAGGGCGGCCAGGCTGTGCGGTCCGCCGCCTTCGATCTCGGTTTTGAGCGGTACGAATGCGGCATCGGTCCGGCCCAGCCGGGCCAGTGCAGAGGCTGCGGCCAGACGCAGGTCGGGGTCAGGCGCGGATGCGTGTTTGGAAATTTCGGCGGCGCAATCCGCACGTCCGGTCGCAGCCGCCAACGTGCAGGCAGATGCCCGGACCATGGCCGAGGCATTCTTCAGAAAGCCGACCAGTCGGTGCCCCGCATCGGCCCCATGCGCGGCAAGGACATCAAGCGCCACGGCCCGTTGCACCGCACTTTCGGCATCAAGCATGCGCCGGACCGTCGGCGCGGAGAGGTCCGGGGGGAACCATGCGAGCGCCCCGGCCAAACCGGAACGCGCGCGGGGGTGTTGATGGGCCATCCAGAGACTTTGATCGATGCGCCTTCGGTCGCCTCGGACCATGGCGAGATAGGCCGCGACGAAAAGCTCCCCTGCTTCGGGGAAATCTTCGAACTGATCGAGGATGAAGGGCCAGGCGGCATCGCCCGCAATTTCTATCGCGTCCAGATTTGCGCGGAGCCGGGCATCGATATCCCCGGCCGCAGCCTGATCCGGCGGATAGGCCTGTGAAAGCGTCCTGTGCTGCGCCCATTGGAAGGCCGCCAGTTGCACATGTTCCCGCACAATTTCGTCCACGATGCCTTGCAGCATCCCTTGCTTCCTTCCTGACAGGGTCAGTTCAGACTGATGGAGCCGCCCCGGATCCGGTTGGCCGAGGATGCATGGCTGACGACATAGGTGCCGCGAATGGTGATATGCCCGTCCTTGTCCATCACGATGGCCGCCTTGCCGCAGCGCAGTTCGATCCGTTCGCGGGCTTCGATCTTCACCAGATCACCGTCGCGTACGACTGTGGGGGCGGCCTCATCCGCAATCGGATCGACGATTTTCCCGATGATCAGCGGTCGCGCGCGGTCGCCGTCTTCGTACAGCAGGGCGACCTGACCGCCGATTGCATTCCGGTCGAGCTTTGTCAGGCTGCGGGCCGCTATCGCATGATCCTTTTGGTTTCCGGCGAATACAACCAGCGGCGCGCCCTCTTCGAAGCCAACGAGAAGACCGATGACAACCCCGTCGACACGATCAGTCAGCATCGCGATCACCTCCTGCTGAGTACAACCAGAGTGCGGCCGAATTGCCTTTTGGGCAACCCTTTCGTTGAGTGGCACTGCGTATGAGGGGCTGTCCTCTGATACCGCCGGAATGACAAAGGCGGGGCATATCGGCGAAATCCGGCGCGATCCGCCTTGCAAACGCCGATATGTTCACCGGGGGGGCGGGTCAGTCTTGCTGCCGTCCGGCACCATAAGGATCATCGATCAGGATGCGCCAGCTTCCGTCCCCAGCCTTCCGCAACACTGATACCGACAGACCGCCATCCCTGATCGCAGCGCCATCCTGCAGGGTCGCGGTCATCTCCCACGGCGCGATATGCAGTGCGATATCGCCCACCACAATCACCTGATGATCGCCGGTATAGGCAATGTCGGGATGGATCGACAAAAAGCCCTGATAGGCGGCTTGAATGTCATCGGTTCCGCGTGTGGCGGTGGAGGGCTCGAACATCACCGCCGCATCGGGGGTATAGAACCCGACCGCCTTTGCCGCATCGCCCTTCATTATGGCGTTCGTCAGGCCAAGAACCGTTGCGGTGACGTCCGGCTGTTCGTCCTGCGCCTGGGCGGGCAGGGCCAGAAACGCGGCGGCAGCAATGGCAATGGA
>NZ_JBARVQ010000302.1:0-5959 GCF_049646345.1 Albidovulum sp.
GTCGTATCCCGCACCAGAATGAAACTTTCCAGCGTCGGCATCGTATCGGCCGGCATGTTCGCCACCTTGTCGGGCGAATTGAGCTGCGGCGTCGGCGTGTCGGTCCAGTCCGAATTTCCGAAATAGGCCTTGATGACCTCATAGCCATTGGCAAAGCCAAGATCGGCCGCCAGCTTGTCGGCATCGGGGTTGATGTCCGGATGGAACTGGCCAAGGAAATGCTTGGGCTGGAAGCCTTGCGCGAAGTGGGTCGCGAAATGGGCCAGAAGACCCGGCTTCGGCGCTGGAAGGTTGAAGACGACAGTCTCATCATCCGGCGTGTCGATCGTCATCCGCTCACCGGCGACCAGCACGTAGTCCTTCGGCTTTTCGATGACATTCGGATCAAGCGCCAGATTGTCGTACCAGAACTTCACATCCGCCGAGGTGAAGGGCTGACCGTCCGACCATTTATGACCCTTGCGCAGGTGGAAGGTGAGCTGGGTGTAGTCGTCATTCCAGTCCCACGACTTGGCGACGTTCGGCACGATGGTTTCAAGATCGTCCGAATAGCGCACGAGGTTGACGTGACGCGTCGAAAGGAAATCCGACGTGCCGGCCTCGGTCGCGTTCGACAGCGCGTCAAGCGTCCCGCCGTATTTGCCGACCGAGTCATAGGGCACCACGACCAGCGGTTCTGCCGGAAGGCGGTCTGCCAGCGCGGGCATGTCGGGGTTGCCACGGATCTTGCCGTTCAGATCGGCGATGGCCGGGTTTTCCGAAAACTCCATCGTGCAGCCAGCGGCCGCCTGGAATTCCGCCAGATCATATTGCTGCGGGAAGGCCCCGGGTGCGGTTCCACCCATATCTGCCACAGTGATACCAGGGCAGTTGGCGAAAGCCGTCGCAGGTAGTACGAGCAGCGCGACGCTGCCGAAGAGTAGTCGTTTCATGTTCGCTCCCGTTGTTTGGTTTTGGTGATTGTTATATTTTTATTTACTTAATCCAGCCAACTGCCCGAACGCTATTATTGGCTGGAAGCCGCATGTAGGTCCAAAATCCTCCTATTGATACAGCCAGAACTCCGCGCGGATTCGGGGGAGGAAAGCCGTCAAAGTTCGCGTGATTCCCCCCGAAGGCGCGCCGGTTTTCCGGCGGCATTGGTTTGAGTATGGGCCGGTGACAGAAAGCCCGTCAAGCGCCCCGGCCCGTGACCGATATGCCGCCGCACCCGTCATGGGCGAGGTGCCGTTACGGCACCCTCTGCCGTCACCATCGTCCGTGTAAAGCGGCTTGCGCCATGCGTCATCCGGTGATCCGCCATGGCGCGGTACATCTCGACCAGCCTGCCCTGTGCATCCGCATCCCCCGAAATATCGCGCATCTCGCCGTGCCGGTCGTGATCGAACAGCAAGGGCGGCAGGCCGCCATTGAAATGGACCAACGTGTGCCCCGAACCCCGCAATACGGCCAGATTGGTCGTCTCAGGCGTCAGGCCCAGCCGGTCCTGCGGCAGGGTCGGCGCCACCGGATTGCCGAAATCCAACTCTGAGAACGTATAGCGGCGCCAGTCGCCGGGCATCTCGCCTCGCAGGACTGGCATCAGGCTGCGGCCATTCATCATCTGCGGCACGTCGAGCCCGAACCGGTCGAGGATCGTCGGCGCGATATCGACGGATTCTGTGGGCAGGTCCAGCACCGTGCCATGCGACCCCGGCAGGTCCGGATCGCGGATGATCAGCGGCACGTGATAGGCGGCATCGTGATACGTGGATTTCGCCCAGACATAGCGATCCCCCAACATCTCACCATGATCGGCTGTCACGATGATCAGTGTCCGGTCATACTGGTCTGTTTCGTTCAGAAACGCGATCAACCGCCCGAAATGATGATCAACCTCACTCGCCAGCCCCAGATAGATCGCCCGCAATTGCTGGATGTTCGCATCGGTCGGGTCGAGATCGGCAAAACCTTCGACCATGCCCGAGATCGTGTTTCGATCATGGCAGGGGGCGACAAACGGGTGAACGGATTGTTCTTCTGCCATTGTCCCGGCACGGGTCGGCAAGGGCAGCGTCGCCGGATCGTACATCCGGTTGTAAGGCTCGGGCGCGACCAGCGGGTTGTGTGGCCTGATATAGGTCAGATGCGCGAACCAGCCCGGTTTCCGGGCGCGCAGTGCACGGATCGTCTCATCAGTCAGGAAAGCCGTATCGCTGTCCTCGGCCCGGTAAAGTGCGGGGTCCTCTGGGCGCGGGCCGGTTGGGCGATAGATCTCGGGATAGGGCGGTACGTCATAACCCTTTTCCATCAGATAGGCGCGCCACGGCAGGCTTTCCTCAAGCCGCATCTCGACGACTTCCTCAAAGCCGGGCAGCACCTGTTCATAACTGGTCAGAACCGGATCGCCCGGCGCATGGGCGCGTGGATCAGGTGTGGTGTCGGTATAGCCGAACAACAGTGGCAGATATCCCGCCTTGCGCATCTCGATCGCGAGGTTCGGCGTGTCATGCGCCAGCGGAGTCCCGTTCCGAACCGAGCGATGGTTCATCGCATATTGCCCGGTCAGAAGTGAGGCACGCGACGGACCGCAGGGATTGGCCACCGAATAATGCGCCCGGAAACTCACCGCATCGGCCATGAGGGCGCGCAGGTTCGGCAGTTCGACATGATCCGCCAGAGCACCATCAAGGCAATCCGCCCGAAGCTGGTCGATCACGACGAAAAGTACGTTGTCCCTTGGCACCACTCAGCCCCTCCCACGGGCGTTGTTATCGCTCACGAATGCAACAATTTTGATTCGGCGCAATAAAATTCTGTGGATTTTTGTGGATTTATGTGGGCTAAAGTTTGTTTCAGGAGGCGGCATGGCACGACAGGACAGCGGAAAAACCAGTCACCGACAGTTCGAACTGCTGGAAGTGCTGCGTCGGCAGGGCGGCTCTGCCCGCAATGCCGATATCGCCCAAGCCATGGATGTTTCAGAAGAAACCGTACGCCGTCTGGTCAGGGTGCTGGCCGATGACGGCAAGGTCGAGCGGCTGCATGGCGGCACCGTTCTGGCCGGAACCGAACTGGGCTTTTACCAACGCATCGCCCAGAATCCCGACGGCAAGAAGGTGATCGCCGCCACCGTGGCGCGGGAAATCACCGATGGGATGTGCATCTTTCTCGATGTCGGCACAACGACCAGCTTCGTCGCCGAGGCCCTGCGCACCCACCACCGGCTTTATGTCGTCACTAACTCAATGCCCGTGGCCCAGACTCTGGCCCATCACAACGACAACCGGGTCGTGCTGACCGGCGGCGATGTCGGACGGGACGAGCGCGGAACCTATGGCCCCATGGCCGAAGCGGCACTGCGCCGCCATGCTTTCGATGTCGCGATCCTGTCAGTCAACGCGCTGCACGAAATCCACGGCTTTCTGGTCTTCAACCCGGCCGAGGCCGCCTTGTCCCGCGTCGCGGTCGAACAGGCCCACCGACCGATCGTGACGGCGGATCACGAGAAATTCGGACGCCGCGCCCCACAGGTCTCGTGCGAGCCTACGGATATCGACCTGCTGGTGACCGACCGCGCCCCGCCCGCGCGCCTTGCCGAGGCCCTGAAAGGCTGGGGCGTCAGGGTTCGCATTGCGAAGGGAACCGCCCGGACATGACCGCGACGCTCGCCGATGCCGTCCTGATCGCCGAGGCGGCGGGCAAAGTGGCAATGCGTCACTTTCGGGGGGACCTTGGCATTGATTTCAAGGCGGATGACAGCCCGGTGACCCAGGCCGACCGCGCGGTCGAGGCCGAAGTGCGGCGGCTGATCGGCGCGCGCTTCCCCGATCACGGCATCTATGGCGAGGAACAGGGGATCGAGCGTGGCGAGGCAGATGACCTCTGGATCATCGACCCGATCGACGGCACCCGCAGCTTCATGACCGGTCATCCGCTCTTTGGCTTCCTCCTTGCCAAACTGACGCAGGGTAGCGCCGATCTGGCCGTCGTCGCCGCCCCGGCCCTGGCAGAGGTCTATGCCGCCGCGCGTGGTCAGGGGGCGGCATTGAACGGGAAAACACTTCTCAGTTCCGGTTGCACGGCACCGGACAACGCGACACTTTACATCAACGAAGGCGAAAAGATCTGGCGTGCCGCACCTGACATCTTTGCCGATCTCATGGCGTTCGGGCGCACCCGTCGCTTCGCCTATGATTGTTACCCCTACGCGCTCCTTGCCTCGGGCCATGTCGATGCGGTGGTGGATTTCGATCTGCAACCCTATGACTACCACGCCGTCGCACTGCTTGTGGAAGAGGCCGGTGGAGTGATGACCGGCTGGCGGGGCGAACGGCTTGAGATGCAGACCAATGTCGCGACCATCGCCGCCGCGACGCCGGACCTTCACGCCGAACTGTTGCGTATCACTGCGTCAGGTTGCTGACCAAAGGCTGAGCGTATCGGCACCCACGCGTTCAGTCCCGGTCAACCGGAACCTCTCCGCCCCCGCCAACGCCGTCAAACCCAGGGGCCCAAGCCCCGGACGCGCATCGGCGCCGAGCGACAGCCCGGCGGTGAAGAGCGCGATCTCATCGACCAGCCCCGCCGCGATGAGAGAGGCCGCCAACTGCCCGCCGCCTTCGCAAAAGACCCGTGTCAGCCCGGCGTCGCCCAGCGCCGACAGCATGGCGGCGGGGTCAAGCCCCCCTGCCCCTTCGGCACTCTCGAACAGCCGTGCACCGGCCTCTAACCATGTCGCGCGCAGCGCCCCTGGCGCGTCGACGCCATGGATCAGCCAGACCGGCACATCCCGCGCTGTCCGGGCCAGAACGCCCTCGGGCAGGTCGAGCCCGCGTGATGCGACCACGCGCACCGGCTGATGGGCGACCCCCAATCCCCGCACCGTCAGGTCGGGATCGTCGGCCCGTGCCGTGCCGCCGCCAACCAGAACCGCGTCATGCAGGGCCCGCATCGCATGAACCCGCCGCCGCGCCTCGGGTCCGGTGATCCATTTGCTTTCGCCCGAAGCGGTGGCGATCCTTCCATCGAGGCTCATCGCAAGCTTCAGAGTCACCATCGGGCGACCCTGCCGGATGCGGGTGAGAAACCCGCGCTGCAGGGCTTCGGCCTCCGCCGCCATCACACCGGTCTCGACCGTAATTCCTGCCTCACGCAACATCGCGTGGCCGCGCCCTGCGACACGCGCATCGGGGTCTTCCAAAGCTGACACGACACGCGCGACACCCGCGGCGATCAGCGCCGCAGCGCAGGGCGGTGTCTTGCCATGATGGGCGCAGGGTTCCAGGCTGACATAGGCGGTGGCGCCACGTGCCGCCGCCCCTGCCTGGGCCAGCGCCACGGCTTCGGCATGGGGCCGCCCGCCGGGTTGGGTCCAGCCACGCCCGGCGATACGGCCTGCATTTACGATGACGCAACCCACGACAGGGTTGGGCCAGACCCGGCCAAGCCCACGCCGGGCAAGGCCAAGCGCATGGGCCATATGGCGCCGGTCGTCTTCGGGGGTCACTCTTCCGCCGTTGAGGGCGGGCGCAGTTCCGAAACGAACTTGTCGAAATCGTCCGCCGCCTGGAAGTTCTTGTAAACGCTGGCAAACCGCACATAGGCCACCGTGTCGATCCGGGCCAGCGTCTCCATCACGATCTCACCGATGGTCTTTGACGGAATGTCGGTTTCGCCAAGGCTTTCCAGCCGCCGCACGATGCCCGAGATCATCTGGTCGATCCGTTCCGGCTCAATCGGGCGCTTCTGCATCGCGATGCGGATCGAGCGTTCCATCTTGTCGCGGTCGAAATCCTCACGTTTGCCAGAGGATTTGATCACCACGAGGTCGCGCAACTGCACCCGCTCGTAAGTGGTAAAACGCCCGCCACAGGCCGGGCAGAACCGCCGCCTCCGGATGGCGACATGATCCTCTGCAGGTCGTGAATCCTTGACCTGCGTGTCGACATTTCCGCAAAACGGACAGCGCATTCACTTC
>NZ_JBARVQ010000303.1:0-5989 GCF_049646345.1 Albidovulum sp.
GTTATGCCTTCTGCGGTTGTCGCAGCACTGCTATCGCCCTTCGGGCTTGAGGGGCCGGCGCTGTGGCTGATGGGCAAGGGGACAGCCGTGATCCTGGCCATCGCGCATTGGGTGGCGGGGATGGACGGCGCCGTGGTGGCGGTTCCCGCGCCGCCCGATGCGGCGCTGCCGCTGATCGCGCTTGGCGGATTTGCGGCACTGGTCGCCCGAGTGTTCTGGCTGAGGGGGATCGGAATGGCCGGGTTTGCCGCAGCGCTCTTCCTCTGGGCCGGGGCCGAGCGGCCTGCATTTCTGGTCTCGTCCGACGGGGCGATTGTCGGGCTATTGGGGGCGGAAGGCAGGGCATTGTCGAAACCCAAGGGCGCGGGCTTTGTCGCGAAAAGCTGGCTGGAGGATGACGGCGATCTTGCCGAACAGGAGGCGGCCTTTGCCCGGACGGGGTTTGAGGGCGAAAAAGGCACGCTGAGGGCCGATCTCTCGGGCACGCCGATTGCGCATTTTACTGGCAAAGGCTCTGCCGGTCGCGCGGCGGCGGCCTGTACGAAGGGCGCGCTGGTGATCCTGTCAGAGGGTTGGAGCGGCCCGGCAGGCCCCTGCCAGATCTATGATGCGGCCAAACTGCGCGAAACCGGGGCGCTGGCTGTTCATGCAGGTCCCGACGGGTTGCGCATTCTCACCGCACGTGAGGCCGCAGGGGACCGGCTCTGGAACCGGCGCAGCCGCCGCGAAAGGTTCGCCGCACGTCAGTAGCTGCGGATAAGGCCCACGAGCTTGCCCTGCACCTTCACATGATCCTCTGGCAGGACCCGGGTTTCATAGGCCGGATTGGCGGCCTCAAGCGCGATCATGTGGCCCCGGCGGCGGAAACGCTTCAGCGTTGCCTCGTGCCCCTCGACCAACGCCACGACAATATCGCCATTATCCGCCGTCGTCTGTTCGCGGATCACCACGACATCGCCGTCATTGATCCCGGCCTCGATCATCGAATCGCCCTTGACCTCCAGCGCATAGTGCTGGCCGCGACCCGACAGCATGGAGCCCGGAACGGCCACATGATGCGACACTTCCGAAATCGCCTCAATCGGTACACCGGCGGCGATGCGGCCCATGACGGGCAGTTCCATCACATCGGCATGAACCGGCATCGCGCCTTTTGGCGGCGCCTTGCGGTCGCCTTCGATCACCTTGGGTTTGAAGCCCGGTTTTTCCATCGCCTCGGGTAATTTCACGATTTCGATCGCCCGCGCCCGATGGGCGAGGCGGCGGATGAAGCCGCGTTCCTCCAATGCCGTAATCAGCCGGTGGATGCCGGATTTGGACCGCAGGTCCAGCGCGTCCTTCATTTCGTCGAAAGACGGGGGCACCCCGTCACGCGCGACACGTTTCTGGATGAAATCGAGAAGTTCCAGTTGCTTGCGGGTCAGCATGATGCCTGTTTTCCTTTGCCTGTTCCGAAGCCGTTCTGTTCACGTTCTACGCGTGTTCCCCTTTTGTGTCAACGAATTCGGAATGGCGGCGGCGATTGGGTGTGGTTTGCCCCTTTCGGGACGTTGCGGATATCCGCGACGCCCCCTTCGTCCGGAAACAAGCGCGACGCGCGCCGGGCGAGCGCCTGTCCGTCCCGCCGGGCTGGCGCTTTGGAGGCCGCACGCTTCGTATGAGGTCAGAGGGGCTTTGCCACCATAAACTGCCCTGAACAAAGGTTGCCGCGCCGCCCCACGGGCAGGTACCCGCCCGGCTTGTGTTGCGCATGGGGCAAAGTCGCAGCGGGCTCAAAGCGGGATGTAGTCCACCGCAGCCCCGGCCCCGCGGGCAGGGTCGCCGACGGGCCGGATCAGCAATGCGTCAGCCTCGGCCAGAACACTCAGAAGGGCGCTGTCCTGCCGGTCGAACGGATGAAGATAGACGGCCCCGTCCCGATGTTCGACCCGCGCCCGCATGTAATGCGCGCGGGGGCCATTGGCCTCTACACCGGCGGCCAGAATGCTACGCCGCGTGGTGGCTGGTTCAGGGGCAAGTCCCTGCATGGCTCGCAGCATGGGAAACATGAATATATGACCGCAAACCACCGAAGATACGGGGTTTCCCGGAAGACCAAGCAACACGGAAGAACCCAGACGTCCGGCCATTAGCGGTTTGCCCGGCCGCATGGCGATCTTGTAGAACGACCGCTCCATTCCCATGCCCTGGGTCACTAGCCCGACAAGGTCATGATCGCCGACCGAGGCCCCACCGATGGTCACGATCAGATCGGCGTCCTTGGCCAGATCGAGGGTAAAGCGCAATGACGCCTCGGTATCGCGGGCGATGGGCAGCATGCGCACCTCGGCCCCTGCTGCCTCGGCCATCGCCGCCAAAGCGAAACTGTTCGAGGCGATGATCTGGTCCGGCCCCGGCGCCTCGCCCGGCATCACCAGCTCATTGCCGGTGGCAATCAGCGCCACGACCGGGCGGCGGGTGACAGTGACTTCGGGCACATTCATTGCCGCGATCAGGGCAAGGTCGGCGGGGGTAAGGCGGCGCGGGGCCGCGATGCGGTCGCCGGACCTGAAATCCTGCCCCGCAGCGCGGATATTCGCGCCGTGTTCCAACTGATCGCCCAATGTGATGTGGTCGCCGTCGCGGGCCACATCCTCTTGTAATACAACCCAATCCGCGCCCTCAGGCACCGGCGCGCCTGTAAAGATGCGCACCGCCTCACCGGGGAGCACCGTGCCGGAAAACCTTGAACCCGCCGCCGCTTCGCCGATCACCTTCAGTAGGGCACCGGCAAGGTGGTCGGCCTCGCGGATCGCGTAACCATCCATGGCCGAGGCCGCAAAGGGTGGCTGATCGCGTGCGGCGTCAACAGGGGCGGCCAGAACCCGCCCGGCGGCGCGGCGAAGGGGAACAGTCTCGGGCGGCAGCAGGGTGCAGAGGGCAAAGAGCCGCGACAGAGCCTCATCGACCGAAATCATGCCTGTCTCCCGCCTTCAGGACGCTTCGTAACGCCCTGATTTGCCGCCATCTTTAAGAATAACGCGCAAGCCACCGATTTCCATCGACTTTTCGGCCGCCTTCAGCATGTCATAGACCGTGAGGGATGCGACCGAGGCGGCTGTCAGCGCCTCCATCTCTACCCCGGTCTGGCCGGTGGTCTTGACCGTGGCCTCGATCCGAACGCCCGGAAGATCACTATCCGGTGTCAGCTCAAGCGACACCTTGGTGATCGGCAGGGGGTGGCAAAGCGGGATCAGATCGGCGCATTTCTTCGCCGCCATGATCCCGGCCAGCCGGGCCACACCCAGCACATCCCCCTTCTTGGCGGTTCCCGCCGTCACCAGCGCCAGCGTTTCGGGCTTCATCCGCACGAAAGCCTGGGCAACAGCCACCCGGTCGGTCACGGCCTTGTCCGAGACATCGACCATATGGGCCTGACCGTCCTTGTCGAAATGTGTCAGCGCCATCCTTACCCCCCCACGGGATCGGTAAGGATCGCCCGCGTCGCCGATGCCACATCCGCCTGCCGCATCAGGCTCTCGCCGATCAGGAAGGTGCGTGCGCCCACCGCTGCCATTTCGGCCAGATTGGCAGGCGTGAAGAGCCCGCTTTCGCAGACCACCATCCGGTCGGACGGGATCAGCGGCGCCAGCGCCCGCGTGGTGTCAAGAGTGACATCGAAGGTCTTGAGATTGCGGTTGTTTATCCCGACAAGCGGCGACTTCAACCGCAAGGCCCGCTCCAGCTCCGGCCCGTCATGAACCTCCAGAAGCACATCCATGCCCCAGCCAAAGGCCGCGTCCTCAAGCTCTGCCGCCTGCGCGTCCGAGACAGAGGCCATGATGATCAGGATGCAATCGCCACCCCAGGCCCGCGCCTCGGCGACCTGATAGGGGTCGTACATGAAATCCTTGCGCAATGCGGGCAGGGACACTGCCCCACGCGCGGCGGTCAAGAACTCGGGTGCGCCCTGAAACGACGGCGTGTCGGTCAGAACCGAAAGGCAGGTGGCGCCGCCCGCTTCATAGGCGCGGGCCAGCGTTTCCGGGTCGAAATCGGCACGGATCAGGCCCTTGGAGGGGCTTGCCTTCTTGATTTCGGCAATCAAACCATAGCCTGTGGCCGATGCCCGCTGCAAAGCCGCCGCCAAACCGCGGGGGGCATCTGCCGCCCGCGCGGCCGCCTCGACCTCTGTCAGGGAACGCCGCGCCTTTGCCGCCGCGACTTCTTCCAGCTTGTAGGCCTTGATCTTGTCGAGAATATCCATGCTTCCTCATACCGTCGGTGTCACGTCCCGAAAAGCCCTTCCTGCTTCTTCTGTTCGCAAATACTCCCCGGGGGTGCGGGGGTGGGAAACCCCCGCTTCCGACCTATAGCGTTTCGAGTTTACATTGAATCAGAATTCGAACCTTTTTCGTTCGAATTCTGATTCTTGTTATCTCAGCGAAAACCCGAAACGCTTTAACGGCCCCAATCCACGGGTGCGTCTCCCCGCGCCGCAAGCCAGCCATTGACCCGGCTGAAGGGGCGCGAGCCGAAAAAACCGCGTCGGGCCGAGAGGGGAGAAGGATGGGCGGTTTCGATCACCAGATGATCGCCGGGCCTGATATGGGGCCGAAGTTTCTGCGCGTGTCCACCCCAAAGAAGAAAGGCGCAAGGACGGGCGGAGATTTCAGTCAGAACCTCTTCGGCAAGTCTCTGCCAGCCAAGCTTCGCGTGCCCGCCCGCATCGCCTGCCGGGACAGAGAGCGCGGTGTTGAGCAGCAGCACACCCTGCTGCGCCCAGCCGCGCAGGTCACCATCGGGGCGGGTTACATCAAGATCGGCCTGCAATTCTTTGTAGATATTATTTAAAGAGCGGGGCAGGGGGCGGATGTCAGGTTCGACCGAGAAGGCCAGCCCATGGGCATGGCCGGGTGTCGGATAGGGATCTTGTCCGAGGATCACCACCCGCACCTTTTCGGGCGCGATCAATTCCAGCGCGGCAAACCGTTGTGGTGCCGGGGGCAGGATCTGCCGGGTATCGGCCCTCAGAGCAGTCTCAATTCGAGGCCAGTCATTGGTGAAAAAGGGCAGATGCGCCCAGGCCTCGGGGATCATGCCGCCTGAGAGGCGGCTGCCAGCGCCTCGATCTTCGCTTTCGCCGCGCCTCGGTCGATGCTCTCGGCGGCTATGGCCACGCCCTCGGTCAAAGTCCCGGCCTTGCCCGCCACGACCAGCGCGGCGGCGGCGTTCAGCAGGACCGCATCGCGGTAAGCGCTCTTTTCGCCCGACAGCAGCGCACGAAAAGCGTTCGCATTCTCTTCGGGGCTGCCGCCCATGATCGCTTCGAATGGATGCACTGGAAGGCCCGCCTCTTCGGGGTGCAGTTCGAACTCTCTGACCGCGCCGTCCTCCAGCGCCGCGACCCAGCTTACACCAGCAATCGACAGTTCATCGGTCCCGTCCGAGCCATGGACCAGCCATGCCCGGTCGGAGCCAAGGGCCTGCAAGGTTTCGGCCATCGGCCGGATCCAGTCGCGGGAGAAGGCACCGGTCAATTGCCGTGTCACGCCCGCCGGGTTGGTCAAAGGCCCGAGCAGGTTGAAGACGGTGCGCGTTCCCAATTCGGCCCGTGTCGGCATCACATGGCGGATCGCCGGGTGGTGCATGGGTGCCATCATGAAGGCGATGCCGCAACTTTCTAGAACCTTTTCAACGGCCTGCGCCTCAATCATCACGTTGACGCCCATCTGCGTCAGCGCATCCGCCGCGCCCGATTTTGACGACAGGTTGCGGTTGCCATGCTTGGCCACGACGACACCTGCGCCAGCCACGACAAAGGCCGTCGCGGTCGAGATGTTCAGCGTGCCCTTGCCGTCTCCGCCGGTGCCGACGATGTCCATCGCCCCCTCCGGCGCGCGCACCGCATTGCAGCGCGCGCGCATCACCGCCGCCGCGGCGGCGAATTCGTCCACGGTTTCGCCACGCGTGCGCAGGGCCATCAACAGGCCGCCGATCTGGCTGGGCG
>NZ_JBARVQ010000304.1:0-8781 GCF_049646345.1 Albidovulum sp.
GCCATAGCGGTCGTGCCGCAGGATCGCCCCGCCGACCAGACCTGCCACAAGCAGGTTCAGCGCCAGCGATGCGAAAAGAACGATCCTGCCCCATGGCATCCCGTTTTTCTTGGATATTTCCGCCTTGTCTGCCATCGTTTATCCCCCAGCCAGAACGGAATCGTAGTCAGGCAACAGGTCTCCCAAGTCATAGGCAGTCTCCCCCGCAAGAAGGCCGCCCGCAACCCCACCGAGAGAAGCCGGTTGCGCGTATCCGATCCAGACCCCGGCGATCGTCGCAGTCGCCAGCCCGGCAACCGCCGGCCAGCCGCCAAGCCCACCAAGCAAACGGTTCAGCCAGCCGCCCGAAGCAGATGTCGGGACCGATCCCACGGGCATGGCAGAGTCTGCCGACCGCTCTGCCAGAACCGCGTCGGCATCCGCCATCACCCGTGCCAGAAGCGCATCGGATGGGTCAGGTCCGGCCTTGGCCGCTGATTGCAGAAGCTCTTCGAGCTCTTGCTCTGATCTGTCAATTCTCGTCATATCCCAACTCCTCGCGCCGCGCCGACAAAATGGCGGCCAACGCCCGTTTTCCCCTTGCGGTCAGACTTTCGACCGCTTCAACCCCAATCTCCATCACGTTCGCGATCTCAGGGTTTGCCATCCCTTCGATATGGCGCAGAACCACCGCTTGTCGCTGGCGTTCCGGCAAGGCCTGAAGGGCGTCGTTCAGGGCAGTCTGCCGTTCGGCCTCTTCCAGCCCCGCCTGCACGCTCGCCGCGCCGTCCGGGGGCTCGGGGATGCCGTCCAGATCCACCCATCGCCTTCGCCGCAACCTGTCGGTGCAAAGATTTGTGACCACGCGGTAAAGCCATGTTGTAACCTTGGCTTCGCCCTGACGCCATTCCGGCGCAATTCTCCAAAGCCGTAGCATTGCCTCCTGCGCCACATCCTCGGCCTCGGCGCCATCGCCCAGCATCCGCGAGGCATAACGCAGGACCATCGGAACCATCCGCCGCGTGAGATCTTGCGCAGCCCGGCGATCGCCGTTGCCGAAAGCAACCAGCAGGGCCTCGTCGGATATTTCGGTACGGGCCTCGAACGGCATCGTCATCGTTCAGTCTGGTATCCGGTTTCCTGACCCCGGGCAATCGGCGCGGGCGGCTGCACGCCGCCGCCCGCATCCTTCCTAGCCGCGGTTGCCGAACCAGCCGTGGCCGCTGCCCTGCATGCCGTGTCCGTCACGGTCGCCACCGCCGTGGCAATCGCCGTCACCCATCCGGCCCTGCATCTGGCCATCACCGTGCATCTGTCCCTGCATCCGGCCTTGCCCTTGCATCTGGCCCTGCATCCGGCCCTGCATCCGGTCCTGCATCCGGTCCTGCATCGACGAGAATTCCTCGGCCGAGATCATCCCGTCGTCATTGCCGTCGAGCCGCATGAATATCATCGGCCCGGCATCGCCGGCCATCTCGCCAAGACTCAGCATTCCGTCACCATCAACATCGCGCCATTGAATCATCCGCGCCATTGCGGTGGCTGCACGCTCTGCGGCTTGCGCAGCGGCAGCCGCGACCAGTTCTTCCGATGTCAGTTTGCCGTCGCCATTTGTATCGGCTTCGCCAAAGCGTGCGGCTGCACGGGCGCGCATCTCGGCAATCGTGATGTTGCCGTCGCCGTCGGTATCGAGTTCTTCAAAACTCGGGCGCTCTGCCATCCCCCCCATGGGTCCGCCCATCGGACCGGCGCCGCGGCTGTCAGCATTCACGGCGCCAAGCGTAAGGGCACCCAAAGCGGCCACAGCAAGACTTCCCAATACGATCTTCTTCGCGTTCATTTTCATCTCCATTCCTGGCTTCTGCGCGACGCAAGGCCACAACCGGCCCTGCATTCTGAAGGTAAAACGCGGCCCGATCCGATTTCCGTCGTCTGAGAGCAAACTTTTTCGCCGACCGGCTTTGCGACATCCCGACGCAAGGACATTTCGCCTCGTTCATTTCGGCATCGCGATGCTTACACTTGGGGTTCCTTTCCGAAAGTGCCATAGACGCCATGATGACCGACCAGATGATCCCCTCTGAAGACCGCGCGCTTCGCCCCGCTCTCTTGCGCGGCTGGCGCCGCCGCTGCCCGAACTGCGGCTCGGGTCCGATGCTCAAGGGCTATCTGCAGGTCCGCGACGAATGTGCGGTCTGCGGTGAAGAGATGTACCACCACCGGGCGGATGATGGCCCGGCCTATCTGACGATCCTGATCGTCGGCCATATCATGGCCCCCTCGATCCTGTTCGTCTTCACCGCCTTTCGCCCCGAACCG
Source organism: Albidovulum sp. (assembly GCF_049646345.1). Taxonomy (GTDB): domain Bacteria; phylum Pseudomonadota; class Alphaproteobacteria; order Rhodobacterales; family Rhodobacteraceae; genus Albidovulum. The sequence continues at coordinate 2,299 of NZ_JBARVQ010000304.1, forward strand.
ATGGTGCTTTTCACCGGATTCGCGATTGGCTGCGTCGCGCTGTCACTGTATCTCTTGCCAAGGCTGAAGGGGCTGATGGTGGCCTTTCAGTGGGCAAGGCGGATGCACGGCTTTGCCTGATGGCCGTTCCCGGCCAGCGAAGGAAAGCATATGACGATGACGCCCATCCGCGACGCCGCGACAATCATCCTTGTCCGTGACGCCGCGACACAGCCAAGAATCCTGATGGGCCAGCGCGGCGCCAAGGCTGCCTTCATGCCCAACAAATTCGTGTTTCCGGGTGGCGCGGTCGATCCCGACGACGGTCGCGTTCCCCTTGCTGCCCCGATGGCGATGACCTGCGAAGAGCGGCTCAGGATTGGCGCGGCACAGAACCTGGCAACGGCTCTGGCCGCGGCGGCTGTCCGCGAACTCTGGGAAGAAGCCGGCCTGATCCTCGGGACAGCAGGCGCATGGGCCAGCCCTCCGCCTGACGACTGGAAAAGTTTCGCGGACACCGGCCACCTGCCCCGCGCCGATGCTCTGCACTACGTGTTTCGCGCCATCACCCCACCGGGCCGGCCGCGCAGGTTCGATGCCCGTTTTTTCCTTGCGGACGCCGCGCATCTTGCGAATGATCCGGACGATTTCAGCGCCGCGACAGATGAGTTGACGCATCTGCAATGGATCCCGCTGACTGAGGCGCGCAGCTTTAACCTGCCCTTCATCACAGAGGTCGTGCTGGCCGAAGTCGCGGCTGCCCTGCCCCATATCGGGCCACCGCCCTCGGTGCCGTTCTTCAACAATTCCGATGAACAAAGCCTCTTCGAACGCCTCGGCGGGGCAAGTCCGCTCAGATGAAAAGCACCAAGAGCAGGATGCTGGCCATCAGGATCGTCATGCCCAAAAGCTCTCGCCCACTGATCCTTTCGCGAAAGAACAGCACTGATGCTGCGATGCTGAAGATTAGCTCCACCTGCCCGAGCGTATTCACATAGGCCGCGTTTTTCAGGGTGAAGGCCGCGAACCAGCAAAAGCTGCCAACCATGCTGGCCAGTCCGACCAGACCCGCGATCCGCCAGGCCCGTGCGACGGCAATGATCTGCGCCCGGTCCCGCCAGACGAGCCAGGTCAACATGGCCAGCGTCTGGCTGGCGGTCACAACAGCCAGCGTAAACCCCGCCCGTAACGCCACGTCGCCAGAGGCCAGAGAGGTCGAGGCTCCACGGTAGCCCACTGCCGAGATCGCGAAGAACACCCCCGACAGCAGCCCCAGCCCTGCGGCCCGGTTCATCAACCGCGTCCATATCCGCCCCACGCCGCCCGGAGCGTCCGACAGGATCACAACGCCGACAAACCCCAAGACCACCGCCAGCAAACCGGCCCGAGACACGCCCTCGCCCAGCACCAGATAGCTGACGATCGCAGTCTGGATGACTTCGGTTTTCTTGAACGTGATCCCAACGGCAAAATTTCGTTCCGCAAAAAGCGCCACGACGCACATCGTCGCCAGTATCTGGGTCAACCCGCCGATCAGTGCATAGGCCCAGAATGCGCCCGGCATCACCGGAAGCGATTGCGAACTGACCTGCGCATAAAGCAGAACCAGAAGCGCCACCAACGGCGCGGAATAGACGAACCGGGCAAAGGTTGCCCCCGTCGTCGTCAGCGCAGTCGATTTCAGATGTTTTTGAAGCATGAACCGCAGCGTCTGCGCGGCGGCGGCAGCAATCGTTATGGGAATCCAGGCATCCATGCCCGGATCAATCGCACGTCAGGCTCAGCGCCGCCAGATCGGATGCGGCACCGGGTCCTTGGCCTTGAACAGGTAGCGCCGGAACACCTCGGCGTAGGATTTGTAGCGATAGCCGTTGTTGCGGGCGAGATAGCGGTCTCGGTTGGCGAAATAGGTTTTAGGCAACCGGTACCAAGGCAATCTGGGGTGCATGTGATGCACGACATGCAGGTTGTTGTTCAGGAACAGGAAGGCCAGCAACCCCCGATCCTCGATGATCACTGTCCGCCCGCGGGCGCGCTCATGCGCCTGATGTTCAAGGAAAGTGCGGATTTTCAGGATCGAAATCGCGGCGTAGGCCGAAAGTGCGTAGGCCCAGAACGGCATCTGCGATACGAACACCAGCCACAGAACGACGGGGATCAACGCCGGGACATGCCAAAGCCAGCCGAGCACGACAGAGCCATCGCCCGCCCGCGCCTTGCGCCAGTCCCCCAGCATGAAGGCAGTTTGCGACACTGCAGGTCCGATCAGCAGTCGCCCGATCAGCGTATTGTTGAAATTCAGCAGAACCTGCACCACCCACGGAAGCCGCTCCCAGACTGTCGGGTCAAGATAGTTCGATTCAGGGTCGTCATAGGGGTCGGTCAGCAGCGCATCGTGATGATGCGCCAGATGGGTGTCGCGGAACCGCAGATAGGGAATGACGAGGATGATCGCGGGAAACACCAGCGCCTGCGCCAGCATCCGGTTGGCCACCGGGTGGCCGTGGATCACCTCATGTTGCAAAGACGAATGCAGCGCTATCGCCAACGCAGTCAGGACAATACCCAGCGGCAGCCAGACCGATGACAGGAAAGTGGTGCCCGCCGCCCATGCGCAATAGCTTAGCGCAATCAAGGACAGCGTGGGCCACTCTACCCAGTAGCGGGATCGTTCAATCAATCATTTCCCCAAAGATGCAGCGCGCCTATGCCGCGCTCACACAAATGCGAATATATCAAAATTTGCCTTTGGGGAATAGGCTTTGCACGGGACCGCGCCGCCGACCTCGGGTCACTCGATGCAAACCGTGGCGATTGTTCCGTTGTCGGTCAGCACCTCGTTGCAGCCGGGAAGCGGCTTGATGGGAGAACAGCTTTGCGACCGTGCCAGGCAGAGCCCTTCGCAATCGCTCGACTTGCTGCAACTCTTGTTGGCGTCGCGCGTATTTTCGTAACATACGAAGGTTCCAGACGCACTTCCCGCGCCGAAACGCCCATCCTTTTTCAGGCAGGCCGCACGCGCGGTATCGACCAGATGCGGGTCATATCCGGCCAGACCAGAGTCGAGCTTCTGCTCCTCGCCCTTGCAGCTTGCCAACGCCAGGGACGCCAGAATGATCAGAACCGGTCTCATACAACTCACCTGATTGCCTCATACTATCTGCACAACCTGCGGGCCAGAGTTCAAGGCCCAAGATACAGTGCCGCTGCGCCACTCAATAAGGCATGGGATGCGCCTTGTGCGCCACCCGTATCTCTTTCAGCACCTCGTCGGACAGATCGAGTTCCGCCGCGCCCAGCGCGGTTTCAAGCTGCTTCAGGGATGTCGCGCCAAAAATCACCGACCCCATGAAGGGTCGTGTCCGGCACCAGGCCAGCGCCATCTGCACCGGGTCAAGCCCATGTTTGCGGGCGATTGCCAGATAGGCATCGATCGCGGGCCAGACGCGCGGCGAAACCCGGCCACCAAGTTCGGGTGCGACGGACCGGCGGCTGCCCTCGGGGATGCGGTCTGGCCCGTATTTTCCGGAAAGAAGCCCACAGGCGAGTGGCGAAAATGCCAGCAGGCCAACATCCTCGTGGTGGCAAAGCTCTGCAAGGTCCAGATCGAAGATCCGGCAGAGCAGCGAATACTCGTTCTGGATCGACGCGACCCGCGGCAGGCCGTGTTCTTCCGCAATCCGCAACCACTGCGCGGTGCCCCAGGCGCTTTCGTTCGACAGGCCCACATGCCGGATCCGCCCGGCATCGACCTGCCGCTGCATTTCCTCCAGCACGTCCAGCATGTTATCAAGTGTCGCTCCACGCGGCTGGGCGCTGGGATTAAAGGCCCAGTTCTGCCGAAAATGATACGATCCCCGGTTCGGCCAATGCAGCTGATAAAGGTCGATCACATCGGTCTGAAGCCGCCGCAAAGAGGATTCGACCGCCTCCCTGATAGTCTTCGCCGAAATCGGCGCGCCGTCGCGCACCATGCGCTGCCCGGCGCCGCTGATCTTGGTCGCAAGGATCACCTCATCGCGCCGCCCGGTGCGCGCGAACCATTCTCCGATGACCTCCTCGGTCTTGCCGATGGTTTCGACCAACACCGGGTTGACCGGATACATTTCCGCCGTGTCGATGAAGTTCACACCATGATCGAGCGCCATGTCGATCTGTGCATGACCCTCGTCCATGGTGTTCTGGCTGCCCCATGTCATCGACCCGAGGCAAAGCTCTGATACGTCCAAATCCGTCCGGCCGAGTTTCTTCATGCGCATGTCTGTCCCTTTCGTGTTCGGGGCAGACATATCGCGCGATCGGCCAGAGGCAAACCCTCAGGGCCGGACGTAAGCGTATCCTTCTTCCTGCAACTCGATCAGCCGGACCACACCCGAAGGCACGACGACCGCTTCCGACATCAGCGGCACGGGCTGCCCGGACTTGGCTTCCATGCCTTTGAGCGTGTTGCCGCAGGCCGCGAAGGACAAGTTGTCCATCTCCAGCGACATTGCCGAGACACGATCCGCCACCGGGCTCTTGCCTTCGACGAACATGTTCAGCCCCGGACCGTAAGCCACCATCTCGATCACGACCTCATCGCCTTGCGATGCGTAGTAATTCGCCACGTTCTGCGCATTGTTCAGCGCCATGTTCATCACTTGTGGGTCATCCTCATCAACGTGAATAGCGACGTGATGGGTCTTTCCTTCGGCCAACGCCATCAGCGGCGACAAGGTCAGCATGGCGGCAAGTGCGATTTTCTTCATAAGTTGAGGTCCTCCCGTTTGATCATTCGATCATAACCGGTTGGATCTCCTTGTCATCCTTGGAAATCTCTGCTGCCGAAACGTCAACCGCCTGTCAGCACGCCGGCCTGCCGCAGTTCTGCCTCTGACGGTTGCCACATCTCTTCGGGGGCCGCGTCGTAGATTCGGTCCAGAAAGTCGTCCGAAAGGCCGCGAGCCTGCAGATAGCTGCGGTCCTTCGCCTGTTCCTCTGCGATATCACCGTAAAGCTGATGTCCGCCGCGCTCGATGGCCCCGGTGCGGTACCGGTGAAACCCTATCCGGCTACCCGGTGTCATGGTCCGTGGGTTCCCCGCCATGAGAACAAGTGTACAGGCCGAAAAGCACCGGCCGTCAACCAAGGTTTCGAACCCGGCGTTCTGCGCCAGCCGCGCGATGCCCCGCGCGGCGGCAATACTGCCGCCTTCGCTGTTCAGTACAAGCCGCCTTGCAGCGGTGGTGCCTGACAGCAACCGTTCGAGCTCGGAAAATTGGCGCAATGTAATCTCGCCCTCGATCTCGATGCTGTCTGCGGTGACGATAAGCGACTGGGGTTCGCTGACCGGTGTCAGGCGCGCAACCGGTCCAGACGCCAGAAGCCCGGCAATCTGGTAGACCGTCGATGCAGCGACAAGCAGAATTGCAACATAGGACAGCGCTGCGAACTGTGCTCCGCCAAAACCCTGAAAGCTCTTGTCGGCTGCCCGAAACATGCCGACGCATTGCCAGATCAAAATCACGACCTGCAGGACAACCGCCGTCGCCACGACCACGCCCCCGTCCCCACGAAGGCCATGCAAAAGCAGGGCGATCGCGGCATGAAGGCCAAGCAATACGCCCGCCAGCGAGACCCAGAAAGGCAATTCGCCGCGCCAATGACTGCCAATGAAAAGACCGATCCCGCGCATGACCCTCAGCATAGGTCCGAAGACTCCTGTCTCAAATCGAATTGAAAGAGGCGGTGCAACCGGGGCCTTGCGATTCCGGTCACGACAAAATGACAGGACAAGACTTCGGACCGCGCTATCTTCAGACAAGAATGCGCAAAAGGAAACCCGATGCGACAGGGACTGGCCTCATTCGTACTGCTGCTCGTTTTCACGGCGCTGCCCGCACTCGCAGTGCCGCGCAGCTACGCTCTGCAGGCCGATGCGTCGACAGTCGCCTTCGCTTGGGATTTTGGCGAAGACGAGATCAGGGGGAACATGCCGGTGGCCCGGGCCGATCTTCAGATCGATTTTCAGGCCGTTGCCAATTCAAAGGTCAATGTCGATGTCGATGTGACCGAAGCAGAGGCCGGTTTTCCTTTCGCAAGTCAGGCGATGAAAGGTCCGAAAGTTCTCGACGCCAAGAAATTCCCGCAAATTCATTTCGTCAGCACGGCGGTGCGCAAGACCGACAGCGGTGCGGCGATTGATGGGATGATCACCGTTCGCGGCGTGACCCGACCAATGACCTTTGACGCCCGCATTTATCGGCAGGCCGGGACAGATCCCAATGACCTGTCGCAGCTCACGATCCTGCTGACCGGCGCACTGAACCGGTCAGAGTTCGGCGCCAATGGCTGGTCGACCCTCGCTGGCGATCAGGTCCGCCTGCAGATCACGGCGAATATTCGTCAGGCAGGCTGACCTTGCCCGCCCGCAACGAGATCGACAGTTTTGGCTGGATCAGCCGAACACTCCACTGGACGATGGCCGCGCTGATCCTCGGTATGCTTGGGTTCGGCACCTACCTG
>NZ_JBARVQ010000305.1:0-2581 GCF_049646345.1 Albidovulum sp.
GTGTTGTAGATGCGATCTTCAACCTCTTCGCCATCACGGTCCAACTGACCCTGGACGGGCCGATAGCCCTGCACATCCCGGTCAATGTGAACTTTGATCACTTTGTAGGGTGCCAAGAACCCGTCACGAATGCCTTGCTTTAGCGAATAGCTGTAAACCGGCGCACCGAAGTAATCGATGTTCGATGCGTACTCGGTCTCCTTCGGCGTGGCGGTCAGGCCGATCTGGGTGGCCGAGGTGAAGTGGTCAAGGATTTCCCGCCAGGCGGAATCGTCAGCAGCACTGCCCCGGTGGCACTCGTCGATGACGATCAGGTCAAAGAAATCCCGCGAAAACTCTTTGTAGAGCTTCTGACTTTCTTCGGGACCCGTAATCGCCTGGTAGAGGCCGAGGTAGATTTCATAAGACCTATCGATCCTGCGGCGCTTGTCCAAAGCGAGCGTCAAATCGGTAGAGGTGCCGTCTGCACGCTCGATCGTTTTCGCCTGCGTAGATAGCTTGGCCATATTGCCCGCAAATGGCCGGAAGTCGTTGACCATCGTTTGGTCGATCAGAACGTTGCGATCAGCTAGGAACAGGATGCGTTTTTTTCGGCCCGCTTTCCAAAGCCGCCAGATAATCTGAAACGCGGTATAGGTTTTGCCTGTGCCCGTGGCCATCACCAGCAGAATTCGGTCTTGTCCCTTGGCAATCGCCTCGATCGCAGAGTTCACCGCGTTTACTTGGTAGTAACGCGGGGTTTTGCCGCTACCGTCGTCAAAATAGTCTTGCAAGGCAACCGCCGACGCATCGTCAGACAAGCCCTTCCACTGGCGATATCGCGCCCACAACTCTGCGGGGGACGGAAATTGATCCAATGTAAGCGTAACTTCCGGGCTTGGACTCATGCCGGTACGGTCATGAAAAACAAAACCGTCGCCGTTAGAAGAAAACACAAACGGAATTCCGAGTGTTTCTGCGTATTCCAAACCTTGCTGCAAACCAGCGCCAATTGCTTGGGTATTTTCTTTCGCCTCAATTATCGCAATCGGAATGTTCGGCTTTACAGAAAGAATATAATCAGCGCGTTTTCCCTTCCCGCGACTGACCAGCTTTCCGCGAACAAAAATTCTGCCTTTCGTAAAGCTAACCTCTTCCCGAATCTGGTTGATTTCATCCCAACCCGACCCGCGAAGCGCAGGTGTAATGAACTTTGTGCAAATATCACGCTCACTAAGTGATCGTTTGTCCATGCGGTTGTTTCCCGACCCCGCGAAACGCCACCAGAGCAGCAAATCGAATAATTCTTTTGTTTTTGAACCTTAGACGGGATTTCAGGCGTTCGGCAACGGCTAACGGCCGCGATCACCGCGGCCCCAGCGTAAAAATCCATAAAACCGCAGGTTGCTGAATTCACTCCCGATAGGAAGACTGGGCGCGATCAGCCTGCCTCGTCTAGCCCGCCCACGACCCGCAACCGCGGCTTCAGCATCTCGCCCACCGCGTTGACCCCTGCCCGTAGCGGCGAATCGATCAGGTGGGCGTAGCGCTGGGTCGTCCCAATCTGGGTGTGGCCCAGCAGCCGCCCGATCATTTCAAGAGAGGCGCCGCCGGAGACCAGCAGCGAGGCGAAGGTGTGGCGCAAATCGTGAATGCGGACGTCCGGGATATCAGCCTGCACGCGCATCCGTTCCCAGAACCGCTTGAGGTCTACCACCGGCTGGCCGGGGACATCGCCGGGGAAGAGGAACGGGCAGCCCTTCGGCACGGCATCCCCGCGCAGACGGATCAGGGCGACGGCCTCGTGCGAGATCGGCACGCGGTGGACACGGCGCTGCTTGGTGTAGGCCGCCTGCTTGGTCCAGATCGCCAGATCGAGGTTGAATTGATCGAAGGTCGCGGTGCGGGCTTCACCGCAGCGGGCGCCGGTCAGCATGCACAGTCGGATGATCCCTGCGGCACGTTGATCGGGATCGGCGCAGAGGGCGTCGGCGAGGCGCTGGATTTCTTCAAAGGACAGAAATCGTTCGCGGGCCGTTTCGGGGCGCTTACGGAAGCTGGTCGCCGGGTTGTCAGGGCGCATTTTCCAAATCACCGCCAGGCTGAACATCTTGCGGAGCACCTCGCCCACGCGATTGGCCCGGACGGGCGTCGGCTTAAAAGCCTTCGGCGGGGGCGTTGGTTTGGTCCGCTTTGATTTGAATGCCCGCGGTGCCTTGGTCGGCTTAACGGATTTCTTCCAAACCCGTGGCCGCCCTGCCGCGATCTTTGTCAGCAGCCTGTCGACATCGGTCGGCGTGATGTCGGTCACTTTTCGCGTGCGCCAATCGGACAAGACCAGCGTCTTGAGCATACTGGCCTGATCCTTTGCGCTGGAGGCTGACAACTTCGGCAAATGTTCGTCGATATACCGCTCGACCAGTTCCTCCACTTTCGGGGCGTGCCGCGCGGATGTGCGGACATCCATCGGGTCTTCGCCGCGATCGATATCGCGCTTCAGGCGCTTGGCCTCGTCCCGGGCTGCTGTCACAGACCAGCTTGGCCATGTCCCAATCGTGAAACGACGCTGCCGCCCAGCCGCGCGGTAGATCAGTACAAACCC
>NZ_JBARVQ010000306.1:0-2594 GCF_049646345.1 Albidovulum sp.
CATAGAAGCACTGGCCGGGCTGCATCTGGCGCAGATCGCGTGGTGTCAGCATCTGCATCAACCGCTGGGCATCAGGGCCGCGCAATTCGACCTGCCGTTCGCAGGCCACATCCCAGATCTGCACCGCCTCTTTCAGATGGCGGTAGTCCTCCTCGACCGAACGGAACATGGTCGGCAGAAGCATGTGATTGTAGACGGTATAGGCTTTGACGCCGGCCGCCTCGACCCCGTCCGAGAAGGGGGTGCGCCGCAAGCGGCGCGATGGGGAAATGAGGGTCATCTGGCTGTCTCCATCAGCACTTGGAACCTGGTGTCCGGAACTTCGTCAGGCTTCGCCAAATCCCTTCGGAACCGGAAGGTCGGGCAGATCCCTGGCGCGTTTCTGAAGCGCCCGGCCGATCACGACCCGGCTGATTTCCGTCGTGCCGTCGACAATGCGCAGCATCTGCGCAAGGCGGGACAACCGGTCAAGACCGTAGGGTTGCAGCAACCCCATCCCCCCCAGAACCTGCGTGCAGGTATTCGCAGCCTTGACCGCGCAATCGGGCACGAAGCGCTTTGCATGCGCCGCCATCAGGGGGCCTTCCGGTGTGCCAAGGGCCTCGGCGGCCTTGCGGTAAAGCAACCGCGATGCCTCAAGATCCGTGGCGACATCGCCCAGCATCCACTGGATCCCGTCGAGATCAAGATTGACGCCACCGAACATCTTGCGGTTCTTCGCATAGGACAATGCGGTGTCGAGCGCCGCCTCCATCAACCCGCAGCACCCCGAAGCGATCGAGACACGCGCAATGTCGATCGCCATGAGCGACCCCTGAAGACCCTTGCCCGGCGGCAGGATGATATTGTCCTCACTGACGATGACATTGTCCAAATACATCTCGGACAGGGGCAGGAAGCTGTAGCTTGGCGTTTCATAGCGCGGGCCGAAGCTGAGACCGGCGGCATCAGCCGGAATGGCGATCATCGCCATGTCCTTATGGCCCGGCTGATCCGAGGTCTTGACCACGGTGAAATAGATATCCGCCTCCCCCGCGAGGCTGACCCAGGCCTTGGCGCCACTGATCGTCCAGGTGCCATCCGTGTTGATCGTCGCGCGCGAGTGCATATTGGCCGCATCCGAGCCGGACTGAGGTTCGGTCAGCGCGAAATTGGCCAGTTTCCGGCCCGAGGTCAGGTCGCGCGCCCAGGCCTCCTTGAACGCATCGGTGCCAAAGCCGCAGGCCGCAAAGGTACAGATATTGTGCATCGACAGGGCGAAAGCATAGGCGCCGTCCCCTTTGCCAAGTTCCTCATAAACGCGAATCCCCTCAGACAGCGGCAGACCCTGCCCGCCCCATTCCTCTGGCGCATAGAGGCCGGTCAATCCAAGCTCCGCAGCCTTGTCGGATGCGGCGCGGGGCCAGGCTGTTCCGGTGTTCCACGCGGCCACTTCCGGCTTGATAACCTCATCCGTATGACGGCGGGCGGCGGCGAGAATTTCATCGATGCGTGCGGACATGGCAGTTTTCCTTCGTTCAACAGGACTGACGCAGAGCGGTCACTGAGTGATCCCTGTCAGGTTTTGGGAGTTCGGGCGAGGTCCGGCGGCAGCCCGTCAGCAGCGCTCCGTTCATCATGCAGGATCGGTGCGGACATCAACGCCCCCGGGGTCAGAAAAAGATGGACGGGCAGCCCCGTCCTGCCTAGGGTCGGACTATCCGGGGTAAATGTCAAACATTTAATGTCTTACAATTGAAGGCGCGCGGCATGAAGGGACTGAAACTCGGCACCGAAGGCGAATTGCCGATCCGCATCGCGGCGGCGATCCGTGATGCGATTGTCGAGGGGCGGCTGATCGTCGATGAACGCCTGCCATCGGAACAGGAACTGGCCGAACAGTTTGGCGTCTCACGACCCACGGTGCGCGAGGCGCTTAAACGGCTTGCAGCACAGAGCCTGATCCGCACCCAAAGGGGGGCGACGGGCGGCGCCTTCGTCAACCGGCTTTCTTACGACGAAGCAGCGGGGCAGCAGATCACCACATCGACGCTGCTGCTCAGCATGAACGCGGTGGATTTCGAAACCGCCTGTGAGGCGCGTTATGCGCTCGAACGCGCCTGCGTCCCCTTTGCCGCCGACAGGTGCGAGGCCGACCATCTTGCCGCGATGCGGGCCGAGATCTTCCGGCAGGGCCAGCCCGGCCTTTCGGACGAAGGCTTCTGCGCCTCGGACGTAGCCTTTCACCGGGCGCTCGTCGATGCGGCAGGCAATCCGGTCCTGTCCTATCAGCTTGCCGGTGCCGTGGAGGCGATGCAGCCCCTGATGAACATGATCACCTTCTCGGCCAGATCGCGGGAAAGGATCGTGGCACTGCATACAGGCATCGCCGATGCGGTCGAGGCTGCTGACGCAGATACGGCCGGGACCTATCTGTCAGAGCTTGCCGCCTATACCGTCGAACTTGCGGCCGACATCCGTGCGAAACGCCGGACGAAACAGGGGGACGCAGGACAGTAAGGTGGGTTTAGAGCGTGTTGCGGTTTTCGAGATTCAGGATTCCCCCGATGCTTGATCTGTGATTCCCTGTCTGTATGGCAGATATGGGGGTCAGT
>NZ_JBARVQ010000307.1:0-8088 GCF_049646345.1 Albidovulum sp.
GGCCACTGACCTCACGAGCGAGCGGGACTTCGCACGGCTTGTGCCGCAGGACCTTGCCGCGGTCCATACAGCGCGCATCGCCTTTGAAAACCCGACGACACCGGAAACGCTCATGCGGATGCAGCCGGGCCTGACCCGTTCGGCGGATCTGATCCTGCCGGACATCCAGCTCGATGCGATCTGCTACAGTTGCACCGCCGCCTCGGTGGTGATTGGCGATGAGGCTGTAACAGCCGCAATTCACGCCGCACGCCCCGGCGTGCCCGTCGTCACACCGACCGGGGCGACGCGGGCCGCGTTCCGGGCGCTCGGCGTTCAACGCATCGCCATCCTCACCCCCTATCTGGTCAAGACCAGCCAGCCGATGGCGGCCTATTTCACGCGCCACGGGCTAGACGTTACCCGGCTGCATTGCCTGGGTATGGAAGATGATCGCGAAATGGCGCGGGTCAGTCGCGATACCATCGTCAGCGCGGCGATTGCCGTCGATACGGCCGAGGCCGAGGCTTTGTTCATCTCCTGCACGGCGCTGCCGGCGCTTGGGGCGGTCGCCGAGATCGAGGCGCGGACCGGCAAGCCGGTCGTGACCTCAAATCAGGCCAGTATTTGGGCCATGCTTCGCCATGCCGGGCTTGGCGACACTATCGAGGGTTACGGGCGTCTGTTCAGCCATAGCCTGCCTGCCAGCGGCATCGGAGATGCGGCATGATGGCCCCGGACCAGATCGGGCTGGACGCGATCAGAGCTGCGCGCAAGGCGATTGCCGCAACGATCCGGCAGACACCCGTCTTACCATCACCGGACCTGACGGAGCTCTGCGGTGCGCCAGTTCATCTGAAGCTGGAGCATCAGCAGGTGACCGGCAGCTTCAAGCTGCGCGGCGCGACCAATGCCGTGAGCCGCCTGACCCCGGACCAACAGGCACGGGGCGTCGTCGGCGTTTCGACCGGGAACCACGGTCGGGGCCTTGCCTATGCCGCGCGTGAGGCCGGGGTACGCTGCATCATCTGCATGTCCGAACTTGTGCCCGCGAACAAGGTCGATGGGATCAAGGCGCAGGGCGCCGAGGTGCGGATCATCGGCCGCAGCCAGGACGAGGCCCAGCAAGAGGTCGACCGTCTGGTCGCCGAGGATGGCATGGTCATGCTGCCGCCCTTCGATCATCCCGACATCATTGCCGGGCAGGGCACGGTCGGTCTGGAGATCCTTGAGCAGGTGCCCGAGGTCACGACCGTGCTTGTTCAGGTCTCGGGCGGCGGGCTGATTTCCGGCGTCGCGGCTGCCCTGAAGGCGCAGCGCCCGGATATCCGCGTCATTGGGATCTCGATGGAACGGGGGGCGGCCATGCATGCCTCGCTGGCGGCGGGCCGCCCGGTCGAGGTGGAGGAACTGGCGACGCTGGCCGACAGTCTTGGCGGCGGCATCGGGCTGGACAATCGCTACACATTCGCGATGACCCGCGATCTGGTGGATGAGATGGTGCTTGTCAGCGAGGCGGAGATCGCGGCGGCGGTAAAACACGCCTACTGGAAGGAACGCCAGATCATCGAAGGTTCCGGCTCTGTCGGGATCGCGGCGCTGCTTGCGGGCAAGGTAAGGCCCGGGGGGCACACAGTTGCGCTGCTCAGCGGCGGCTATATCGACATGGGCCTGCATTATCGCCTGATCTCGGGCGAGGTTGTGGATGTTTCGTAAGGAGCGGACATGCCAGGGATAAAGATACTCAGCGAAACGGATCTGCGCGGTGTGGTAAAGCTCGACCTCGACGCGATTGCCTGCGTCGAACAGGGTTTTGTGGCGCTTGCCGAGGGCAAGGTCGTGATGCCGCCGATCCTGTCGATGGCCATCAAAGAACATAATGGCGAGGTCGATGTAAAGACCGCCTATGTTCCCGGTCTGGATGCTTTTGCCATCAAGATGAGCCCCGGTTTCTTCGACAATCCCAAGATCGGCCTGCCGACGACGTCTGGCCTGATGATCCTCCTGTCGGCGACGACAGGGCAAGTCGAGGCGCTGTTGCTGGACAATGGCTATCTGACGGATGTGCGCACAGCGGCGGCGGGTGCGGTGGCCGCGCGGGCGCTCGCGCGCGAGGATGCATCATCGGCCTGCATCGTCGGTTCAGGGATGCAGACACGGCTGCAGCTAAAAGCGCTCTGCCTTGTCCGGCCGATCACCTCGGCGGTGATCTGGGCGCGAGACGCAGCCAAGGCCGAGGCGGCAGCGAAGGAACTGTCGGCCGATCTCGGGATTTCCGTGAAAGCATCTGTCGATCTTGCCGGTTCGGTCTCGGGCGCTGATGTGATCGTGACCACGACGCCTGCCTCCAACCCACTGATCCGCGCCGAATGGCTGCGCCCGGGCCAACATGTGACGGCGATGGGATCGGACCAGCACCACAAGGGCGAGCTTGAGCCTGCCTGCCTGACCCGCGCCGATCTTTATGTGCCTGACCGCCAGAGCCAGACAGCGATCATGGGCGAGCTGCGTGGCGCTATCGCCGCCGGACTGGTCCCGTCTGACCGCACCTTCGCCGAACTGGGCGACATCGTCGCGGGCAAGGCCCCGGGCCGCACTGCACCCGATCAGATCACCATCGCCGATCTGACCGGCACTGGCGTTCAGGACACCGCCATCGCCACCTTTGCCCGCAATCGCGCCAATGCGGCTGGGATCGGCACCAATTTCACCAGCTAACAGCGAAAGTAACCGCACATGACCATGGCCACGCTTTACTTCACCCGGCAGGAATACGCCGCTCGCATCGCCAAAACCCGCAAAGCGATGGCGGCGAAGGGCGTCGACCTCATCATCGTCTCGGACCCGTCCAACATGGCCTGGCTGACGGGTTATGACGGCTGGTCGTTCTACGTCCACCAATGCGTGCTTCTGGGGATGGAGGGTGACCCGGTCTGGTTCGGCCGGGGACAGGATGCTAACGGCGCCAAGCGCACCGTCTTCATGTCGCACGACGACATCATCGGCTATCCCGACCACTACGTGCAGTCGACCGAGCGGCACCCGATGGACTACCTGTCGGACCGCATCGCCGAACGCGGCTGGTCCAAAGCCCGGATCGGCGTCGAGATGGACAATTACTGGTTCTCGGCCGCCGCCTATGGGTCGCTGCAAAAGCACCTGCCAGATGCGCGCTTTACCGATACGACGGCACTGGTGAACTGGCAGCGCGCGGTCAAGTCGCCCCAGGAACTGGATTACATGCGTGTCGCGGGCAAGATCGTCAGCAAGATGCACCGTCGGATTTTCGAGAAGGTTGAGCCGGGAATACGTAAATGCGACCTCGTGGCCGAGATCTATGATGCGGGCCTGCGCTATGACGCGGGGATCGGCGCGGGCGGGGATTATCCCGCCATCGTGCCGCTCTTGCCCTCGGGCGCAGATGCAGCGGCACCGCATCTGACATGGGATGACAAGCCGATGCGGTCGGGCGAAGGCACGTTCTTTGAAATCGCAGGCGCCTATCACCGCTATCACTGCCCGCTGTCGCGGACCGTCTTCCTCGGCAAGCCAACCCAGACTTTCCTTGATGCCGAAAAGGCCGTGCTGGAAGGGATGGAAGCCGGGCTGGAAGCGGCGCGGGCGGGCAATCTTTGCGAGGATATCGCCCACGCCTTCTTCGGTGTCCTGAAGAAATACGGGATCACCAAGGACAACCGCACCGGCTATTCGATCGGCACTTCCTATCCGCCAGACTGGGGCGAACGCACCATGAGCCTTCGCCCCGGTGACAAGACGGTGCTGGAGGAAAACATGACCTTCCACTTCATGACCGGCCTCTGGATGGAGGATTGGGGGTTTGAGATCACCGAAAGCATCGTCATCGGCAAGGGCGCGCCCGAGCTGTTGGCCGATGTGCCCCGGCAGATGGTGGTGAAAGGGTAAACCGATGAAACCGAACCCGATAACGCCCACGATCCCGTTCGACCGGGACGGCGCCCATCATGGTTTTCTGCGCCTGCCCTACAGCCGCGACGACAGCGCCTGGGGCTCGGTGATGATCCCGATCACGGTGATCCGCAACGGGGACGGGCCGACCGCACTGCTGACCGGCGCCAATCACGGCGACGAATATGAAGGGCCGGTGGCGCTTATGGATCTGGCGGCAACGCTTGATCCGACAGCGATCACCGGCCGGGTGATCATCGTGCCGGC
Source organism: Albidovulum sp. (assembly GCF_049646345.1). Classification (GTDB taxonomy): domain Bacteria; phylum Pseudomonadota; class Alphaproteobacteria; order Rhodobacterales; family Rhodobacteraceae; genus Albidovulum. The sequence goes on from NZ_JBARVQ010000307.1 coordinate 4,174, forward strand.
CTTCAACTATCCGGCCTTCCGCGCGGGCACGCGCACATCGCCCATCGACAAGGGCAATATGAACCGCTCCTTTCCGGGTGCACCGGACGGCACCGTCACCCAGAAGATTGCAGATTATTTCCAGCGCACGCTGGTACCGATGGCGGATATCGTGCTTGATTTCCATTCGGGCGGCAAAACGCTTGATTTCCTGCCCTTCGCTGCTGCCCACGTGCTGACGGACAAAAAGCAGGAGGCCGCCTGCGTCGCCGCGATGCAGGCCTTCAACGCGCCCTATTCGATGATGATGTTGGAGATCGACAATGTAGGCATGTTCGATACCGCCGTCGAAGATATGGGCAAGACCTTTGTCTCGACCGAACTTGGCGGTGGCGGGACAGCCACGGCGCGCTCGATCGGTATCGCGAAGAAAGGGGTGCGGAACCTTCTGATTCACGCCGGTATCCTCAAGGGTCAGCCCGTGGCCGGACCCACGATTCAACTGGATATGCCAGATGGCGACTGCTTCCACTTCGCGGAAGCCGACGGGATGATCGAGCCATTGGCCGATCTTGGCGACAGCGTTGAAAAGGGCCAACCACTTGCCCGGATCTGGGCCTCCGACCGGACCGGGGTGCAGCCCGCAACCATCACCGCCAAACGCGCGGGCCTTTTGACCGCAAGGCACTTCCCCGGCCTTGTCAAGTCCGGCGATTGTGTTGCGGTCATCGCCGTTAAGGTTTGATCGTCAAGAACCGTCTGACGGCAGCGCCCAACCGCGCTGCCGCTCAGTCGATTCGCTTGACAATGACCTCGTTCAATCGGCACTTGAGGGTGGGTTCGATTTCAACGGCGCCGGGAACGGCATGTGGGCGAAGCAGAATGGATCGCATGGCAAGTACAACAAGCGCCTAGAAGGATTGCTCAAAGACCTGACCGATGCAAATCCTGACGCAACGCCCGAACAGGCCAGGGATTTGCTGGAAGGTCTAGTCGACCGCGCCAAGAAGGAAGCAACGAAAAAAGGAGGGGTGGTGGATTGATTTTCGTACCGGCAACGAGCGCTTACTGGTTACATGCAAAGGACGGTCAGGGCCCCCTCCATTACCGGACTAAGGACGCCCTCAAGCGCTTCGCGCGGCAGCCTTCGCAGCCCCCGCTGAGGCCGCTCGTCCGGGGACAGATGGAGCTGACTGACCTGCCCCGACCACCGCAGGTCATGGAGCTCACCTCGCCCTACATGCTCTTGCTGGGCAGCGATATGCTGGCAGGTTGCGGCGGTGCGTTTCTCGAAGATTGCATAGTGGCCGAAGCCGAATTCGACCGGATCGGGCGCTTTGCCGCGGTTGATCTGGGCCTCCTTGAAAGCAAGTTTCTCGCCCGGATCGATTTTCCGCGGTCCGAGATAATGACCGACGACTTGGTCCGCATGTTTGGGCCCCGCGCAGCAGATTGCGATGCCGAGCGGTTCAGTCTGGCCTCAGCAGACGAGTTTGCAGCCAGGAAGAAGGCGGTCGGGTTCTATGTCGTTCTCTATGCGCGCAAGCTCATGTTGAGGGAGCCTTGGCCAACGAAGTTCTTCTCATTCGACAAGGTGCTCTATGCCTCGACCGAGCTGGAGTTCGACGCATGCGGACTGCAGCGCGAAGCTTGCACCTGCGAATTGGCCGAACAGTAAGCAGTCGGGACAGATGCCATACAGCGGCTGTACAGAGACCCGACCCAAACCCGACGCCCCCACAGCGCTTTCCCTCACCCTCAGCCGCCATCCGACCAGCACCCCAACGGCGAGCAGGTCGAGCAACTGCTCTCGCTCTCCACACCCCGGGAGACCAAGGGCTTCATCGGCGAGCGCTTCGACAGTGACGCCGGGCTTTCCTACCTCAACGCAAGATACTACGACCCCAAACTCGCCATGTTCATCCAGCCGGACTGGTGGGAGGTCACCGAGTCGGGGGTGGGGACCAACAGGTACGCATACTCGTTCAATGATCCTGTCAATGGGAAGGATACTGGTGGGAATGTGACAACCGTAACCGACAAGGGGGACAATGACCTGTTTTCCTTGAACGATGGGAAGGAAGAAGAGACGCGTATCACCTCTCAAGAAGCTTACGATGCCGGAATACATTGGATGGAAGAAGATGCTGATAACTTCATGGAATTGCTAGACATATCGCCAAGCTTTGCGTCACATCCAGGTGTCAAGCACTTCACATGGGGTGACATTGCATCCTTTGCGGAGATTGACCGTACTGCAATTATCTTCAGAAGCGGTATGGCAGGCGACTGGAAAGCTTCGCCGGATGGCGCAGACGGGTATCGACTTTCCGATGTCGAGGGTACCCCCTATTGGTCCGATGCTCTTGGACAGATTCCCTTTGCGGCTGATACGTACCGGGGATACCGTACTCAAGGCTATAGCCACGCAGTGGCGGCAAGGTTGACGATAAGGCGAGGGAGCGAGTTTGCCGACGGCAGTGTTCTCAAGGGCTTGGCGGGAATGTTAGGTCTCAGGGCACCGGATTCTAGCAATTCATATGACAATGCCATGATTAAACACGTGGTTGATAGAGCGGAAGTTCGATGGAGCGTGAAGGTCACGTACGCGCCGGAATATAGTAATGTGTACTCAATCAGAACAAACCTTAATCATGACTACCGAGGGTTATCTTTCCGATGAGAAACGTCCTTCTGATTTCGATTCTGTCTTTGGTCAATGGAGTGGCTTTGGTCATTACGGATTATTTACTGCAGGAATTTATTAGCAGCCCACGTGATATTAACTTCGGAATTACAAAGATATATTTGGCGGTTACCAGTTTCTTTGTATTTCCAGCCATATGTGCGATTGGACTGTACAATGTTAATTTTTCCATCGCTCTATTTTTTGCAACATTTTTTTTAAGTTTCCTATTTTTTTATTCTAAGCCTCACAGTTACTATTATATATACTTCTTTACTTCTTGTTCACTTCCGGCATTTGGCTTGTATATGTTTTTTATTAAGAATACGGTCTCAAAGAGACTACGATAGGGAGCCTAAAGCTGATCTTCAGCTAGGTGTTTAGTCCCAAGGTGTGGTGGTCTACCAATCTGTGACCATCACAAGGATGCCCAATGGGACAATTTCTTCACAGCAGCAAGCCGTAAGGCGGGGTTCCACTCAGCCATTCTTGTCGCGCAGCTATAGCCACAGGGCACGCATCAGCCCAAACCCGCCCCGACACCTGTCGGGACGGATGCCATACACCGGCTGTACGGAAACCCGACCCAAACCCGACGCCCACACAGTGCCCCCTCACATCCCCACCTTCACCCAAACCCGCACGCCGCTGAGCGGCCCGACGTAACCCACCCCCGCCCGGATCGCCGCCGCAGCTTCTTCTGGCTCACCTGCCAGCTCTGCCGTTCCAGCATCACAGGCACGCGCCGATAGCCGATCCGACGGCGCTCTGCCGCCTCGGCCCTCATTGCCTGACGCAAGTCGGTATCGTCAGATCGCATGCTGCGATAGCGCACGCTCGACCGATTGGGTCTAAGATCAGCATCACACTAGCCATGAAGCTGAAAATGGCCGTTAATCTCTACGGATGCACCCCTTTACAAACGGGGGGATTACCCACGGCTATCCTCGCTGAACCGGTCGATCTCGCTTTACCGCCTGGCATTCTGGCGGCCACGACAGGACGATCTTATGGCGCGGTTGGCGTCCTGTCGGGCTACTATCCGACGGGAATCGCTGTGGTATTGGCGCTTTTGTTGGCCTGGAATTTGGACAGCAAAAAGCCCCGCGGAAGGCGGGGCGTAAAACATTTATTTTATAGTGTTTTTTGGTTGCGGGAGTAGGATTTGAACCTACGACCTTCAGGTTATGAGCCTGACGAGCTACCGGGCTGCTCCATCCCGCGCCAATTGGGTCACCCCGGACAGTCAT
>NZ_JBARVQ010000308.1:0-2448 GCF_049646345.1 Albidovulum sp.
GATCAAGCATGGCGCCAATGTCGCCGCTGTCGGTGGCTATGCGATCCGCGACGCGGTCAAGGTCGGCGCGCGCGAGCTTGACGTGGCCATGGCGGGCCGTGACGCGATGGAGATGGAGATCGCCAAACGCTTCCCCGATGCCGAATACCGCGACACCTGGGTCTGGTTCCAGTCCGGCATCAACACCGATGGCGCCCACAACCCGGTCACCGCGCGGGAATGTCAGGTTGGCGATATCCTGTCGCTCAACACCTTCCCGATGATCTCGGGCTATTACACCGCGCTCGAACGCACGATGTTCGTGCGCGAGGTCGATGCGGCGTCCCTGAAGATCTGGGAGGCGAACGTCGCCGCCCATGAATACGGGATGAGCCTGTTGAAGCCGGGCGCAAGCTGCGCCGAGATCACGGCGAAGATCAACGACTTCTTCGAAGAGCGCCAGCTTTTGCAATACCGCACCTTCGGCTACGGCCATTCCTTCGGTGTGCTCAGCCATTATTACGGCCGCGAGGCGGGGCTGGAACTGCGCGAGGATATCGACACGGTGCTGGAACCCGGCATGGTCATCTCGATGGAACCGATGTTGACCATCGCCGAAGGCCAGCCGGGTGCGGGCGGCTACCGCGAGCATGACATTCTGGTGATCACCGAGGACGGCAACGAGGATATCACCAAATATCCTTATGGGCCGGAATTCAACGTCGTCGGCTAGGCCGCGGCAGGGGGGGACGGTCTTTGATTCGTCCCCTCACGGGCGGAACTGCGGGATGCCTGTCACGAGGAATGCGGTGGCAAGCACCGCGACATCCATCAGAGCGAAAATTGCGGCGCGCCACAGTTTGGAACGAATTGAGGTCACGATCAGGCCGCTGACCGGATACCAGAGTGCAGCAGGGATCAGGAAAATCAGCGCATATCCCGTATCGTGCGGTGCATCGGACAGTATCATGATTGCGAAACCGCCGAACATGAAGGGAATACGCCCGAAAAAGCCCGGCGCGGTGAAAAAGCCCAATGCAAGCGCCCCGAATATGCGCGCACGCGTTGGTTTCAGAACCCGACGCAGGTTTCGCCGGTTCTGCCAGATCATCGCGCCCAGAAGGGTCAGCGCATATCCGATTGCCAAAGACGCGACGGCGGCTGGCAGGGCGGATGGCACGTAGTCCATATATGGCGTCGTCTTCAGGACCGGATAGCGCAGCAGCATATAGCTGCCCCAGATCATCAAGGACATCGGAAGGGCGATGCGGCGCGTGCGGGATATTGATATTTCCATCATGAACCCCGTTCATAACTTGCCGCGACATGATCACCAGTCCGGAAATCCGTACCACCGACGCCATCATCTGGATTGCCTCAGCCACCCCCGCCACATGGGCTCGATTACAACGCCCGACGAGGAAGTGCGTCGCTGCCGCGCGATCGGACTTCCGTCGCTGACGTCAATGATGCTAGGCATAAGCCTAAACCACAGGAGTGCAAAAAGCCCATGACAGCCCTGACCCCGACCCGGCGCGCCTTTTTGTGTTTGGCAGGTTCCACTCTCGTAACGGCCTGCGCGGGAACGCCGAAGGACGGCGATGGCGGTGCGGTGTCGAAATTCGGCTTCACGCCGATTGAGGGCTATGATCTGCTGTTGGACAATGACTTTCTTCTGCCCCCGGTCCCGCCGCAATATCTCGAATGGCCAAACCGTCGGCAGCTTGTTTTCTATGAAGGTTCCGAACCTGCGGAGACCATCGTCATCGACCCGCATGCCAAGTTCCTTTACTATATCCTCGGCGACGGGACGGCCTGGCGCTATCCGATCGCCGTGGGCCGGGCAGGCCTCGCGCTGAAATCGACGACCACGATCCGGGTCAAAAAGGAATGGCCGGGCTGGACGCCGACCAAGAACATGGTCCGCAAACAACCCGAGGTCTACGGCCCCTTCGCCAAGGGCGTTCCCGGCGGGCTTGCAAGTCCGCTTGGCGCGCGAGCTCTCTATCTCTATCGCGGCAACCGCGACAGCTACTTCCGCATTCACGGCACCAACGATATGTCCTCGATCGGAAATTCGGGGTCCGCAGGCTGTATCCGGCTTTTCAACCACGACATCATCGACCTCTATGACCGCGTCTCGGTGCCGACGACGGTCCTGATCCGCAGTGCCGAAGACTCGCTGCGTCTGGTCGGACCTGAATTCAGTCCGCGCGGGCGCGAACTGCCACCGGTCATCGTGTCGCCGGAAACCATCTATGGCGCGACCGACGCACCTTTGGACGGGCAGATCAACGATCCGGACGGCGTGCTGACCCAGCTGAACTGAAGACATTCGACCAAGCGGACATAGCAAGACGACCAGCCACCATGCTCTGGATCAAGGGGCAATGCCTTCTCCGCATCGGCCGTTCCGCACCCCACATCTCGCAAGGCGCCAACCCGAGCACCCCTTGCACTGGCAAGGGG
>NZ_JBARVQ010000309.1:0-5781 GCF_049646345.1 Albidovulum sp.
GCCGGTCGCGGTCCGCAAAGAGGCTGACGCCGCGCAGCGCATCGGCCTGTTCCTTGGTGGTGATCCCCGGAATGCGGGCGGCAAAGCCGTTCTTGATGGCTTGGGTGATGACGGGCGCAAAGCTGCGCTTTCCGTCTTCGGTATATAGCGGGGCGTAGTCGGCAATCGCCTCGGGTTCGGCGCAAAAACTTTTCAGCCGCACCTCTCCCTTGACGCCGAAGGAACCGGCGATGGCGCCAACGCAGATACGCGTGTCATTCATCCGCTTTCCCCAATGCGCAGAACCCGCGCGGATCAAGCTGGCCGCCAGCGTCAAGGCAGCGGTCCATGTACAGGAACCTGTCCGCCTTGAACCCCAGCCAGATGCCGATCGAGAGCATCACGATCCAGATGATCCGCACAATCCGAGCCCACCCCGAAAGGGGGACCGCAGATTACTCTGCGGTCGTTTCTTCTGCTGCAGTTTCTTCTGCCGGAGCTTCTTCCGCAACGGCTTCTTCGGCTACCGGTTCTTCTTTCGGTGCAGCAGCGGCTTCGGCAGCAGCGGCGGCCTTGTCGGCCTTGGATTTGGCGCGCTCTTCAGCGGCTTTGCCCGGCTTTGCCTTGTTGGGGTTGCTGCGGGTCTTCTTTTCAAGCACGCCAGCAGCTTCAAGCATGCGGGAAATCCGGTCGGTCGGCTGCGCGCCCTGGCTCAGCCAGTGCTGAACGCGTTCGATGTCCATCTTGACGCGGTCTTCGCTGTCTTTCGGCAGAAGCGGATTGTAGGTGCCCAGCTTTTCGATGAAGCGGCCATCGCGGGGCATCCGCGAGTCGGCAGCGACGATCGAGTAATGTGGGCGCTTCTTCGAGCCGCCACGGGCGAGACGGATTTTCATAGCCATGATGTTTTCTCCTATGTCGTAGCTATTTGTGACGGGGACAGGCCCCTGTCATTCCTTGTGTTTCTTGTGGTGCCTGATCACTTCACTGATGATGAAGTTCAGGAATTCCTTGGCGAATTCGGGGTCGAGATCGGCTTCGGTCGCCAGCCGCTCCAGCCGTTCGATCTGCTGTTCCTCGCGCACCGGATCTGAAGGCGGCAGGTCGTGTTCGGCCTTCAGTTTGCCCACCGCGCGGGTGTGCTTGAACCGCTCGGCCAGTGTGAAGACCAGAATGGCGTCAAGCCGGTCGATACTGTCGCGGTGCTCTTTCAAAAGCTTTGCTGCAAGGGTTACGGCGTCGCTCATGCCTTTGCCTCCGGTTCGGGATGGGTGTAGATCAACGCCTCTTTCCCTGCGGGCGAGGCCCATGTGCCGGACCGGGTCGCGCCCAGCCGTTCCGCAAGACGGATCGAACGGGCGTTTTCGGGGGCGATCAGGCTGATCAGCGTATTTGAAGGCATGGTCTTGCGCGCATAATCGCGGCTGGCAACGGCGGCCTCGTATGCATATCCGCGAGCCTCGAATTCATCGTAGACGACCCAGCCCAGTTCCAGTGCCGGCCAGCCTTCGGGGTTCCAGAGACCGACCCGGCCGACGGCCCTGCCGCTGGCTCTTTCTTCCAGCCACCACATGCCGTAACCGCGCAATTCCCAATGGCCGATCATCATCGCCATGCCGCGCCACGCTTCGGACCGGCTGGCGGGGCCGCCGATCTCGGCGCTGCGTTCGGTCGTCAGGAACTTTGCGAAAGGCTCGAAATCGTCGGGCTTCGGGCCGCGCAGGATCATGCGTTCCGTTTCAAGGGTCGGGATCGTGATCATGCCCGCCCTCGCAGGTCATGACGGATCACCACGTCGCCCGGATCGACCCCCGCCAGATCGGGATCAATGACGCCGCCAAGCCGCAGGCCCAATGCGATCGACCGATCATTTTCCGGGTCGATGATGTTGATCAGGCGATCCCAGCCGAATCTCGCTCTGGCCCAATTCATTACTGCGCCTGCGGCCTCTGCCGCATAGCCCTTTCCTTCGACCCCGGGCACGACGAACCAGCCAAGCTCCGGCTCGGGATAGCCATCTGGTTCGTAAATGCCGACCTCGCCGACATAGGCACCGGTCTGACGGTCATCGATGCCGAAAGGCCCGTAGCCGCGCAGCGGCCACAGCGCGACCTCGGCGGCCCATGTGCGCCACGCCGCATCGCGCGGCTGCATCCCGCGTTCGTGGACCGAACGTTCGGATGCAAAGAACGCGGCCCAGTGTTCGAAATCCGAAAGCTTCGGCATCCGCAGGATCAGGCGTTCCGTGGTCAGGGTCGGGGCAAGCGTCATTTCTTTTTACCGAAACCCGACAATCCGGGCGGCAGGCTCATGCCGCCGCCAAGCCCGGGCAATCCGCCGCCCATTTTGCCCTGCAGGGCCTTCGCGGCTTCTTCCATCGCCTTGGGGTTGTTCATGTCGGGCATGCCGCCAGGCATTCCGCCCTTGCCGAACATGCCTTTCATGGCCTGCTTGAGCATGCCGCCTTTGCCCATCTTCTTCATCATGTCCGCCATCTGGCGGTGCATCTTCAGAAGCTGGTTCAGTTCAGAAACTTCCAGCCCGGCCCCTGCTGCGATCCGCTTTTTACGGCTGGCCTGCAGGATTTGCGGATTGGCGCGTTCCTTTTTTGTCATCGACTGGACCAGCGCGATCTGGCGGCGGAAAATGCTGTCATCAAAACCGGACTGTTCGATCTGCTTGGCCATCTTGCCCATGCCGGGCATCATGCCCATGACGCCTTCCATGCCGCCCATCTTCTGCATCTGCTCCAGCTGCATCTTCAGGTCGTTCATGTTGAACTGACCCTTCTGGAACCGGCGCATCATGCGTTCGGCTTGCTCGGCCTCGATCGTTTCCTGCGCCTTTTCGACGAGCGCGATGATATCGCCCATGCCAAGGATGCGGCCCGCGATCCGCTCAGGGTGGAATTCCTCGAGCGCGTCCATCTTTTCGCCAAGGCCGACGTATTTGATCGGCTTGCCGGTGACTGCGCGCATCGACAGTGCTGCACCGCCGCGCCCGTCGCCGTCCATCCGGGTCAGCACGACGCCGGAGATGCCGATCTTGCCGTCGAATTCCTCTGCGACCTCGACGGCGACCTGACCGGTCAGACCATCGACAACCAGCAGGGTTTCGCGCGGCTTGACGATGTCACGGACGTCTTCGACTTCCTTCATCAGCACCTGGTCGATCTGCAACCGGCCGGCGGTGTCGAGCATATAGACGTCATATCCGCCCATCGTCGCCTGTTGCTTGGCGCGCTTGGCAATATCGACCGGTTTCTGGCCCTTGACGATTGGCAGCGTATCGACGCCGATCTGCGCGCCAAGGATTGCAAGTTGTTCCATCGCCGCCGGGCGATTGACGTCGAGCGAGGCCATCAGCACCCGCTTGCCCGCCTTTTCCTTGAGCCGCTTGGCCAGTTTTGCCGTGGTCGTCGTCTTGCCGCCACCCTGCAGGCCGACCATCAGGATCGGCGCGGGCGGGCTGTCGACTTTCAGCGCGCCGGGTTCGTCGTCATCCCCGGACAGAACATGCACCAGTTCATCGTGGACGATCTTGATGACCTGCTGGCCAGGCGTAACCGATTTGGTAACCGCCTGTCCCGTGGCCTTGTCCTGAACGGCTTTTACGAAATCTCGGGCGACGGACAGCGAAACGTCCGCCTCCAGAAGTGCCACGCGCACTTCGCGCAGCGCTGTCTTGACGTCATCCTCGGACAGGGCACCTTGCTTTGTCAGCCGGTCGAAGACGCCGGACAGGCGTTCTGATAGGTTCTCAAACATCGCCGCGGCTCCTTTCGCCGGTTACAGGGTGCCCTCCCCAGATAGGGAAGAACGGTTCAAACGCAAATCGCGCCCGTGGCCGCGATCCAAACGACAAGCGCGCCAGTGGGCGCAACGCGCTGACTGACGGCGATCCCCTTTCTGAAAGAGGACCGGAAGCAATGGTGACTTCCGGATGTTGCGGGGCAGATACGCGCGGCGGCTGCGCGAGTCAAGTCAGGGGATTTGTTCGGACAATGGCAGATCAAGCCATTCGGCGGCCTGACGCGCAATGCGCGCGGGTTCATCGCCAGAGGCATAGGCACTGACCAGTGCCACAGGTTCCGGTCTGCCGGAGACAATAAGGACGGGGCGCAAGTTCGGTTTCTTGGCTTGAACCTTGGAATCGGCGATCCGCGCAGATTTCTGCGTGGCAGCGCCGGTCACATCCGCAAGCGCAAAACTTTCGACCGTCGTCCCGCGCATCGATTTGGTCCGCAGCACGACGGTGCCGCTGTCACGGTCCAAAGTCGCCGTCAGGCGGGTCACGCCAAAGACGATCACGAAGAAGCAAACAGCGCCCAGCCCGAGAAGCTTCAGCGCCTGCATGAAGTCTCCCGCCAGCATGTAACGCATCGCAAAACTGGCACAGGCCAGAACGGCCACTGAAGCCCCTGCAGCCAAAACCCAGTTGCCGTGATCAACCGTGAAGGTCTGTTTTGTCTGTGTCACCTTCGCCATTCGTGCACATTAGAAAATCTCGCGTATCTTGCTAGCCAATTTTTGAATGGAGAGCGTTAAACCGGAGCGGATCAGTGTGATTTATGCCGCAATGCCATGGGTTGGGTCGATCTGGTGGCTCTGTATCCCTGCGGGTGAAACTGTCGACGGGCGGCTGACTGATCTCGGCAGGCCGATTATACGCGACGCCAAGGCCGAAGTGATCCATTCGCTCCGTGTTCGCGGATCATGAGTGCTTGCCGGCGCCGCCGATGCAACCACCTGTGCGACGGGTTCAGGACAAAAAAGGCGCCCGGTTGCCCGGACGCCCTCAATCTCACGGCTAGGTGGCCGATGGCCGATGACCTTGCGATCAGTAATTGTCGGAATTGACGCCCGTTCCGAAGGTCGGCGTCGGGTTCGACGGCACCGAAGAGGTCGACATGTATGTCGCGCCTTCATCGGCTTCGTTCAGGACGTAGCTGACCTGATTGGTCCGGTTTTCACTTTGCGCCTCGATGATCCGGGACAGCTGCGATGTGCTATAGGCTCCCGGTTCAACGCCTGCTTGCAACGCCAGTTGGACGTCACCTGCATTGACCGGTTGTGCGCTGGCGGAGCCTGCAGCAACGGCGGCAACGATTGTGGCGGTGGCAAGGGTAAGGATGCGATTGGTCATGGTATTCTCCTTTATAGTCAGTAATTTAGGTTTCCGGTGCTGTTTGGGGATCAGGCGTTTCCGGCTCGTGATTAGGAAATAGGGGTGGAAGTCCTGATTGAAATTGGCCATCGTGCGAGAGACACTGTTCACTCGTGCACAAAACTTTTGCGTGTGCATTTCGTGAGGAATCCAGATGAGTTTTTCAAACTGGGATGAGATCCGCACCGCCTATCAGGTGGCGCGGCTGGGTACCGTGAGCGGGGCCGCGGAAGTGCTTGGCGTGCACCATGCCACGGTGATCCGGCACATCGACGCGCTTGAACAGCGGCTGGGCGTCAAGCTTTTTCAGCGCCATGCACGCGGCTACACCGCGACCGAGGCCGGGGCAGAGCTGTTGAAAGTGGCCGCCGCGACCGACGACCAGTTTTCGCAACTGGTGGGGCGCATCAAGGGGCAGGGCGGCGGCGTCACCGGCGAACTGGTGGTGACCAGTGTCGTGGGCGTTGCGGAAATGCTGACGCCGGTCCTGGCGCGGTTTCAGGCCCAGCACGAGGGGCTGACGATCCGTTACCTGACCGACTCGCGCCTGTTCCGTCTGGAATACGGCGAGGCCCATGTCGCGATCCGCGCCGGCAACATTCCGCAGGAACCCGACAATGTCGTACAGCCGCTGGA
>NZ_JBARVQ010000310.1:0-4080 GCF_049646345.1 Albidovulum sp.
GGATATGCTCTTTCAGCACATAGGCGCCATTGCCGACGAGGTTGCCCGCCTCGGTCCATTTGTCGCCGCCAGCTTCCAGCACACCCTTGTTGACCGGGAAGACCGAAGCATGGGTGGTCATCGACGGGAAATAGGGCAGGGGGGCGGTGATCTTCACTTCGAAGGTGTGATCGTCCACGGCAGTCACGCCCAGCTCATCGACCGGCTTTTCCCCGGCGATGATTTCCGAGGCGTTCACGATCTGCATCAGTTCAATATACCAGGCATACTCCGAGGCGGTCGCCGGATCGGCCAGACGTTTCCACGCATAGACGAAATCATTCGCCGTCACCGGATCGCCGTTTGACCACTTGGCATTGTCGCGCAGGTGGAACGTGTAGGTCGTCTTGTCGTCCGAAAGCTCATAGGATGTGGCGACGCCTGGCACGAGGTTGCCGGTCTGATCTTCGTTCATCAACCCTTCGAAGAGCGAGCGCATGATGCCCGAGCCTTCGACATCGGTGTTGATCTGGGGATCCATCGACTTGATCGCGTCGAGAAGCCAGTAGGTATATTCCTGATTTTCCGCGAGCGTGTCGCCCGGCTGAACCTCGGCCGCGACCGCAGGCAGGACAAGGCTCGCGCTGAGGATGGTGGAAAGGAGCAGTTTGTTCATCATTGGATGACCTCCCAAGGTTGTGTTGTTGTTTTCATTGTTTCCAAGAATGCGCCTGATATGGCGAATGTGCAAAGCCTAGTACGCGCGCTTTTCCGCACAAGGGCATTGCGCCGGGACGAAACGGGTACGTTGCGTCAAGATGCCGGACAGACCCGGCATATCGTCGGATTGACCGGAAGGATTGCCCCGGTGTTTCGGTGATCTGCCGGTTCAGGGCGACCGATTGTGACCGGCGCTGATTTGCGTGCGTTACATTCTTGCGCCGGGATCGGCGTCCGAATCACCGCAACGCGATTGACCCGATCCCGCATCACCACCAGAGTTGCGCGTCAGGAGGTGCTGCATGAAACCTGACCATCCGCTGAATCCTGCGCCGGAAGACGCCGCGTTGCGCCGCGCTGTGCGGCCGGTCATCTGCTATCCGCCCGAGACGCTTCCGGCACCCGACATGGCGCTATACTCTGCCGCGCGCGACAGGTTGGAAGTGGTGAGCACTGTGATCGTTCCCCCGCGCGAGGCGCGTAGCTTCCGGGTGCCTGCGGGTCACTTCTTCCGCATCCATTCGGTCGATGGTCCGCAGGTCGGCGATCTAAATCTTTGGCATTCAGCCAACCTTAAGGAACGCTTCTATTCCGGCAAGACGCGCGCTTTGCATGGCACCCATCTGTCGACCGGTGACCGGATGTGGTCGAGTTTTCCGTATCTCAGGCCGATGGCGACGATCACCCATGACACGCTCGACTGGTACGGTTTCGACGCATTCGGTGGCAGCGTGCATGATGTGATCGGTACGCGCTGCGATCCCTATACGCACAATCTGCTTAGCCACGGCGGTCAGTACCATCACTGCTGCCATTCCAACCTGACACGCGCGCTGGCAGACGAGGCCGGGCTGCCGTTGACCGAGGTCGAAGGGGATGTTCACGACGTCCTGAATGTCTTCATGTGCACCGGATTCACACGTGATACCGGCCAGTATTTCATGAAAGCCTCTCCGGTTCGGCCGGGCGACTATCTGGAATTCTTTGCCGAGATCGACCTTTTGGGTGCCTTGTCTGCCTGTCCTGGTGGGGATTGCTCGGCAGAGCATTCATCGGATGCAGCCGCCTGCTATCCGCTGCTGGTCGAAGTTCTACGTCCGGTTTCGGATGTCATGGGCAACTGGCAAGCGCCGCCTGTTAACACATATGACCGCAGTCACGGCCGCTGATCGGCCCGCCCAATGCGCCAGGTTTGGGTGGATTGTTTCCAATTTCGAATCGGTGTCTTTGCCACGTATCCAGCTAAGCCATGCGGCTGATTCTTGCCATTTTTGCCTTTCCGGGGGATTTCCTGCCAGAGGTCCCTCTGTGACAGGGAGTGCGATGATTTGGCAACGCGGTCTGTGCTGAAAAGGCCTAAACACCCTCAGAAAAAAAAGAAAAAACCACTAAAACTGTCGCGGTTTCGTCAATATTCCCAGTTTGCGCCCTATTGTTGCCGGGTTCTGGGGGGATCAAAAACATGCGGATACTAAGATTGAGTTAAATCTTGGCCGATCAACGTGGGGCCAATGGACAGCCGAAATCGTCCGTTGGTGGTGGAACTGGAGTACGAGAATGTCACTGAACGAGCTTGTCGAGAAATCGGAACTCGAAGGACAGATGGATGAGTTGCAGCCGGGCACAACCCTGCTGCACGGCCAGTACACGATTACCCGCTTCTTGAACAATGGCGGATTTGGCATCACCTACCTGGCGAAAGACAGCCTCGACCGCGAGGTCGTCATCAAGGAATGCTTCGCCGATGCGTTCTGCCGCCGGACGAACACGATCGTCAGCGCGCGGTCGCGGGCGCATCAGGGTGAATTGAAGTCGATCATCCGCCACTTCATCCAGGAAGCGCGCAGCCTGTCGAAGCTGATGCACCCGAACATCGTCGGCGTCCATCAGGTCTTTGAGGACAACGACACCGCTTATATGGCCATCGATTTCGTCGACGGTAAGGACCTTCTGGAGATCCTTGAGGATCCGGCAGCCAAGCTGACGCCCGAACAGATCGTGGGCATCACCCGCAAGCTGCTTTCGGCGATCGGATATGTACATGAGCATGGATTGCTTCACCGCGACATCTCGCCGGACAACATCCTTCTGACCCGTCAGGGTGAACCGATCCTGATCGATTTCGGCGCCGCCCGCGAAAATGCCGGGGATACCGGGCGCAAGCATTCGGCTTTGCGCGTGGTCAAGGACGGCTATTCGCCGCAGGAATTCTACATCGCAGGCAGTGAACAGGGGCCGTGGAGCGATCTCTACGCTCTGGCCGCCTCGCTTTATCATGCGATCAAGAGCGAGGCGCCGGTGAATGGCCAGCAACGCCTTGCAGCCATCGCGGAACAACGCCCCGACCCGTACGAGCCCCTGACGGGGGCCGTGGAAGGATACCCTGCCGGGTTCCTTGAGGCCGTCGACAAGGCAATGAACACCAAGCCGTCGATGCGCATTCAGTCGTCGACCGAATGGCTCGCGCTGCTGGACAATCCGGCTGGCAAGAAAACCGTCGACGGCGATCCCGAGGCGGCAATCTCCAAGCTGCTGGTCCAGAGTGATGATGACAGTACCCTGGACAGTGCCGTTGCGGCCGCTGCCGTTGCCGATGTGGCCGGCGGAAAGAAAGGCGGGTTTGCCCCGCTGGCCGATGCCGACCCGCAGCCGATGGTGGAAACGCCCGCGAAGGGTCGCGGTGGTTTGATGGCAGTGTCGGCGCTGGCCGTTCTCGCCGTGCTTGGTTTGGTTGGCTACAGCTTTGTCGGTGGTGAAGCACCGGCACCGACAGAAGCCGAGGTTGCACAACCTGTCGCGGCGGTCGAACCCGTGACGGAACCGGCCCCTGCGCCCGCCGAGCAATCCGACGTCGTTGTTGCCACTGCCGCTCCGTCCTTCGGTGCGACGGATGATGCGGCAGCGGCTCCGGCCGAGGTTGAGGAAACCGCCGACATCACCGCGAGCGCAGAGGCGCCGGTCGAAATCGCGGTTCCGGCGGTCATTGCCGAACCTGTGGTGGAAGCTCCGGCAGCCGACGAAATCGTGTCCGAGGAGGCCAAGGCACCAGCACCGGCCATCGTCAAGGCCGAACCGGTTGCAGATGGCCCGGTTCTTGAGCAGCAGGTGACCTTCGCGCTTTGGGATATCGCAATTCCCTTCGAGTTTTCGCAAAATGCCGTGCGCAACGCTCAGGTCGTGCTGATCACCGATGTTCCGGCTGATACCGACCTTGCGGTTGCGGGCAGCTGGATTGCGCCGGGCACGGAAATCTTCACCGTCAATGATGAACCCTTCTCGGTCGAGCGGCCGTTCACGACGCTGGTTCTGAACGCGATGGTCATTGACCCGGATGGATATACCCGTACCACGGTACGCTTCAAAAGCGTGCAAACCCAGCGC
>NZ_JBARVQ010000311.1:0-8394 GCF_049646345.1 Albidovulum sp.
ACGCTACGCCGCCGAATTCCGACACGGTGCCTTCGGCAACTATCAGGGCAATGAGACAACCGGAAAAGTCCGTCGCGTGACGGGAAGTTGAGGGAGAGAACGCATGCTGCCGGAACTGCGCAAAGTCGTGACCTATGATGAGGATATCCACCGCGACGGTGATCGCGCTGCCGATCCGGTGCTTCGGATGATCGGAGTTGCCGCTGTGGTGAAGAACCCCTGGCATGGGCAGGGATATGTCGAGGATCTCGGCCCCGAGATCCGGCGCATGGCCCCGCCCCTGGGTCGCATGCTGACAGACCGGCTGATTGCTCTGGCAGGTTCGGGCGACGCGATCGAGGCCTATGGTAAGGCAGCGCTTTGCGGCACTGATTGCGAGCTGGAGCATGGTTCGGCCCTGATCCACACGCTGCTTTACGGCAATTTCTACCGCGAGGCGGTGGGGGCCAAGACCTATCTCGGCTTCACCAATTCAAGGGGGCCCGCGAACACCCAGATCCAGATCCCGCTGATGGACAAGCATGATGGCGGGCGGCGGTCTCACTACCTGACCGTGCAATTCGCAATCCCCGATGCGCCGGGGCATGACGAACTAGTGGTGGCGTTGGGGGCCGCGACGGGCGGGCGTCCGCATCACCGGATCGGCGACCGTTATTCCGACCTTGCCGCCATTGGGCGGGACGTTGACAACCCGGCCGGGGTCTAGCGGCCCTCATCGGGGCAATGGCGCTGCATCTGGCAGGTCATTGTAACTGGGATGACGGGATGAGGGGAAAGAAGGTGTTGCGGGACCAGAGGCCGAACCAACTTTCCCCCTCGTGCTCTTCATGCACGCCAAGCTCGACCAGCCGGTAGAAGGTTTTGCGGTCGATCAGGGCCTCCAGATTGGCGCGGATCAGGATGTAGGGAGAAGGCTCACCGGTCTCGGAATCGCGCGCGACACGGATCGGGTGATCGGGGCCTGCCGTCACCTCATCCCCGACATGGGTCACGAATGTGATCGCCTTATCACGCCCGGCACCGGTCGCATTGGCATCGACCGCGACGAAAGGGGCATCGACAACGCGGATGCCGACCTTTTCGACCGGGGTCACGAGGAAATAGTCGTCGCCGTCCCTGCGGATGATCGAAGAGAACAGTTTCACCAACCCATGCCGGTTGATCGGCGTGCCTAGGTAGAACCATGTCCCGTCGCGGCGTATCTCGATATCGAGATCGCCGCAGAAGGGCGGGTTCCACAAATGCACCGGCGGTGGCCCTTTTTTGCCTGCGGCTTTCGCCGCCGCTGCGAGGTTTTCCGCCGAAGGCTTCACGATCAATTGTTCTTTTTCCGAATTCGCCATTGGTGCCGCGTGGAATTTCTGCCTTTATGCTCTCATCTATACAGATGAGGGAGCGATTGTCATGGCCGAGGCCGACCAGTTACTGACCGAGATCGAAGTTCTGGGCGAAAAGATCGCCGAGGCGCGGCAGGCGGTCGGGCGTCGTTTCATCGGGCAGGAGCGTGTGGTGGAGCTGTCACTGGCGGCCCTGCTTTGCGGCGGGCACGGGCTTCTGGTCGGTTTGCCGGGGATGGGCAAGACCATGCTGGTCGATACGCTGGGCACGGTGATGGGGCTTTCGTCGGGCCGGGTGCAGTTCACGCCCGATCTGATGCCTGCCGATATTCTGGGGTCAGAGGTGCTGGAGACGGCAAAGGATGGGTCGCGGTCGTTCCGCTTCATTGAAGGTCCGATCTTTTGTCAGTTGCTGATGGCTGATGAGATCAACCGCGCCAGCCCCCGCACCCAATCCGCCTTGTTGCAGGCGATGCAGGAGCGTGAGGTGACCATCGCCGGTCAGCACCGCCCCTTGCCTGCGCCGTTCCATGTGCTGGCGACCCAGAACCCGATTGAGCAGGAAGGCACCTATCCGCTGCCAGAAGCGCAGCTTGACCGGTTCCTGGTGCAGATTGATGTCGACTATCCGACCCGCGATACCGAGCGGGATATTCTGCTGGCGACAACCGGTGTCGCGAAGCAGGAAAGCCCGCGTATCTTTACCGCCGAAGACCTGATCGCCGCGCAGAATACGGTCCGGCGCATGCCGGTCGGCGACAAGATTGTCGAACTGATTCTCGATCTTGTGCGCGCCTGTCGTCCGGGTGAGGCCGAGGCGGGCAAGGCGATCAACGACAGCGTCAGTTGGGGCCCGGGTCCGCGTGCGGCACAGGCGCTGATGCTGACAGTCCGGGCGCGGGCGTTGCTGAATGGCCGCCTTGCCCCTTCGGCCGAGGATGTGCTGGCGCTGGCCCGGCCGGTCCTCAGCCACCGGATGGCGCTTTCCTTCGCCGCCCGTGCGCGGGGTGAGGAACTGGCGGATATCATCGACAGTGTGGCGCGTGACATCACCCGGGCCGAAGCGGCTTGACCGCCACCGGACATATGTCGGCCCGCCCGGCGGGCCTGCGGCGCAATTCTGAAGCCCTGGCCTCCGCCCTGCCGCCGCTGATGGCCGATGCCCTGCATCTGGCCGCGACAGTGCAGCTTGGCGAACATGGCCGCCGGCTTTCGGGCATGGGGTCAGAGTTCTGGCAATACCGCCCTGCCCATGCGGGCGATGAGGCGCGGTTCATAGACTGGCGCCGCTCGGGCAAGGCCGACGCGCAGTTCGTGCGCGAACGCGAATGGCAGGCGGCGCAGTCAGTGCATCTCTGGGTCGATGACGCGCAGTCGATGGAATTCACCGGCGATGCCAAACGCCAGTCCAAGGCCGACCGCGCCCGGCTTCTGGCGCTGGCGCTGGGTGTCCTTCTGATCCGCGCGGGTGAACGCGTGGGTCTTGCTGACGGCGTTGCCCCGCCGCGATCGGGCGAGGTGCAGCTTCTGCGGCTTGCCCATGCCTTCACCCGACCGGCGGGCGACGCCGATTTTGGCGCGCCGGAAGCACGAGCGATCCTGCCCGGGTCGCGGGCGGTTTTCGTGTCAGACTTCATGGGCGCGCCGGAGGGTGTCGAAAAGGCGCTGGGCCTTGCCGCAGACAAGGGCGTGACGGGTGTTTTGATGCAGGTTCTCGATCCGGTCGAGGAGGCGTTTCCCTATGACGGGCGGACGATCTTTGAAAGCATGGCAGGCACGATGCTGCATGAGACCCTGAAGGCAGGCGATCTGCGCGACCGCTACCGCGAACGGCTGGCCGAGCGCAAGGAACGGCTGGCCGACCTCGCCCGGCAGGCCGGATGGCTGTTCACCACACATCACACCGGGGATTCGGCGCAATCGGCCTTGCTCTGGCTCTATTCAGCGCTGAGGAAGGATCACTGATGTTCGTCCTTGGCCCCATCGGTTTTACATTGCCATGGCTCCTTTGGGGGTTGGTGGCACTGCCGGTGCTGTGGCTGCTTCTGCGCGCTATCCCACCCGCACCGATCCGGCGGCGGTTCCCGGGCGTGGCGCTGCTTTTGGGGCTGAAGGACGACGAACAGCAGACCGACCGGACGCCATGGTGGCTGCTTTTGCTGCGGATGGCGGCGGTGGCGCTGATCATCCTCGGCTTTGCCGGTCCGGTCCTGAACCCCGAAACGAAAGAGGCAGGCAAAGGCCCGCTTCTGGTCGTGGTCGATGCCGGTTGGGCCGATGCCCGCGACTGGCCGCGTCGCAATGCCCGGATCGCCGCGGCCTTGTCCGAGGCGGGGCGGGCAGGTCGGCCTGTCGCCTTGGTGGCTCTGACCGACATTCCACCCGATGGGCCCGTGTTTGCTGCCGCCGATGCGGTTGCCACGCGGCTGCCATCGATCCAGCCGGTGCCATGGGAACCGGCGCCGGAGGATATCGCGGCGCTGATCCAGATGCTGCCAGATGGCGATTTCGATACGCTCTGGCTCTCTGATGGGCTTGAACGCGACGGCCATGCCGATCTTGTCGCAGCCCTAGGCGGGCATGGTGTTGTGACGGCCATCGAAAGTGCCCGCAATGTGCTGGCCCTTGGTGCTGCCTCTTATGCGGATGGCAAGCTCTCGGTGCAGGCGTTGCGCGCCCGGACCGGTGCGGTCGGATCGCTTGAGGTTGTCGCGCGCGGGCTTGATCCGGCTGGTGTCGAGCGGGAACTGGCCCGCGCTACGGCGGGTTTCGCGGCGGATGGCGCAGCGGCGGCGGCCGAGTTCGATCTGCCACCAGAGTTGAGAAACCGCATCACCCGGTTCGAGATTGCAGGCGAAACCACCGCCGGTGCCGTGGCCCTTGCCGATGATGCGCTCAAGCGCCGCAAGGTGGCCTTGGTCGTCGGCAGCGCGGAGCAGGAGGGTTTGGAACTCTTGTCGCCCGATCATTATCTGCGGCAGGCGCTGGCCCCCACGGCCGATCTGATCGAAGGGACCGTGGGCGATGTCGTGCTTGCCAATCCCGATGTCATCATCCTTGCCGATATCGCCAAGGTCGCTGAAGTTGCGGCGTTGACGGATTGGCTGGAGGCAGGCGGGCTTCTAGTCCGGTTCGCAGGTCCGCATCTTGCCGCCTCTGATGTCGGGCGCGATGCGCTTGACCCGCTGTTGCCCGTCCGTTTGCGCGTCGGTGGCCGCTCGGTCGGCGGCACGATGAGCTGGGGAGAGCCGAAAGAGCTTGCCCCCTTCGCAGAAGGGTCGCCTTTTGCCGGGCTGGAGCCGTTCGGTGATGTCACCGTCACCGCGCAGGTTCTGGCGCAGCCGGGGCCGGATCTGGCCGATGCGACAATTGCCACCCTGGCCGATGGCACGCCCCTGGTCACCCGCCGCGCGGTGGGTGAGGGGCAGGTCGTCCTCTTCCACGTATCGGCCAATGCCGAATGGTCGAGCCTGCCGCTCTCGGGTCTCTTCGTGCAGATGCTGGAACGGCTGGCGGTATCGAGCCGCCCGGCGCGGCCGGTTGAGGCCGAACTGACGGGCACGACATGGGAGGCAGAGCGCGTACTCGACGCCTTCGGCACCCTGCAAGAGGCAGAGGCGCTGCCGGGCATTCCCGGTGAAAGGCTGGCCGAGCCGCAGCTTGGCGCCGATCTGCCGCCGGGGCTTTATGCTTCGGGCGACCGGACCATGGCCGTCAATGTGATCGCGCCGGGCCGTGAACTTGTCGCGGCTGAATGGCCTGCGGGTACGGTCGTTGAAGGTTTGACGATCTTGCGTGAAACCCTTCTGAAGGGCTGGTTCCTTGCGGCGGCGCTGGCGCTTCTGATGGCAGATGTCATCGCCTCGCTGGCTTTGTCGGGGCGGCTGACCGGCCTTAGGTCGGGGATGGCCGTTCTTGCCCTTGCCATGCTGATCCTGCCCGATCCGGGTGGCGCGCAGGCGCAGGAAGTGGGCGATGACCGGCTGATCGAGGTGGCGGGTAATGTGGTTCTGGCCAATGTCACGACTGGCGATGCGCAGGTCGACAAGGTGGCGCAGGCCGGGCTGCTCGGTCTTTCGGAAGTGCTGTTTGCCCGCACATCGGTTGAACCGATCCTGCCCGTCAGCGTCGATCTGGAAAGCGACGATCTGTCGGTCTACACCTTCCTTTACTGGCCGGTGACAACGACCCAGCCCGCGCCGTCGCCCTTGGCCTATCAGAAGCTTAACCGCTATCTGCGCACTGGCGGCATGATCCTGTTTGACACGCGCGACGCCGATGTCGCCGGATTTGGCGCCGCCTCGCCTGAGGGGCGGCGGTTGCAGGCCTTGGCCGCACCGCTCGATATCCCGCCATTGGAGCCGATCCCCTCGGACCACGTCCTGACCCGCAGCTTCTATCTGTTGCAGGACTTCCCGGGCCGCCACGTGGGCCGCGCGGTCTGGGTGGAGGCCGCCCCGCCCGACGCCGAACAGGCCGAAGGCATGCCGTTTCGCAACCTCAATGACGGGGTGACGCCCGTTGTGATCGGCGGCAATGACTGGGCTGCGGCCTGGGCGGTGGACGATATCGGGCGGCCCATGCTGCCGGTCGGGCGCGGTCTGGGCGGTGAGCGCCAGCGCGAGATTGCCTACCGCTTCGGCGTCAACCTGATCATGCATGTGCTGACCGGCAACTACAAATCCGATCAGGTCCATGTGCCCGCCCTTCTGGAAAGGCTGGGGCAATGACCGGTCAGATCGTCTTTGATCCGCTTCTGCCCTGGCCCGCGATCTGGGCTTTGGCCGCCATTGCCACCCTTGTTGCGGGCTTTGCCCTGTGGCGTGGCCTTCTGGGCTGGTGGCTGCGGGCGCTTGCCGCCGTCTGCCTGATCACCGGCATCGCCCAGCCCTCGCTTCAGACCGAGGACCGCAGGCCGCTTTCCGACATCGTCGTCCTTGTTGTCGATGAAAGCGCCAGCCAGAACGTGTCTGACCGCGCCGATCAGACCGCCGCCGCCGTCGCCCGGGTCGAGGCCGAGGTGGCGGCCTTGCAGAATACCGAGCTGCGCAAGATCATCGTTGCCGATGGCGCGGACGATGCCGGAACACTTGCCCTGAGTGCTCTGTCGCAGGCATTGGCCGAAGAACCGCGCGCCCGGATCGCGGGGGCGATCCTTGTGTCCGACGGGCAGGTTCATGATCTGGATGTTGGCACCGACATGCCCGCGCCGTTCAACGTGCTTTTGACCGGGCATGCGGCGGATTGGGACCGGCGGCTGATGATCAAGACCGCCCCGGTTTTCGGCATTATCGGCGAACCTCTCAATCTGGTCCTGCGGATCGAGGAACAGGGTGCCGTTCCTGAAGATATCGCCGGGCGCACGGCGGCGCTGACCATCGCCATAGACGGCGGAGAGCCCGAGACCTATTCGGTGCCGGTGGGACAGGATCTGGACCTGCCGATTGTCCTCGATCATGGCGGCCAGAACGTGGTGCAGATCACGCTCGACGCGCAAGAGGGCGAATTGACCGATCGCAACAATATGGCGGTCGTTCAGGTCAACGGCGTGCGCGACCGGCTGCGGGTCTTGCTGGTGTCGGGTGAGCCCTATGCGGGCGAACGCACCTGGCGCAACCTCTTGAAATCCGACAGCGCGGTGGACCTCGTCCACTTCACCATCCTGCGCCCGCCGGAAAAGCAGGACGGGGTGCCGGTGTCGGAGCTGTCTCTGATCGCCTTTCCGACGCGCGAGCTCTTTATCGAAAAGATCAGCGAATTCGACCTGATCATCTTCGACCGTTACCAGCTCAGGGGTATTCTGCCGGCCTCCTATCTCGACAATATCCGTCAATATGTCGAAGACGGCGGGGCGGTTCTGGTCTCGGCCGGACCCGATTTCGCCTCGGTTGAAAGTCTCTATCATTCCGGGCTTGGTGACATCCTTCCTGCCCGCCCCACCGCGCGGATCGTCGAACAGGGCTACCGCCCGCACGTATCCGACCTTGGCCAACGTCACCCCGTGACCGAAGGGTTGGAAACCTTCGCACCCGAAGGTGGGGCCGCAGGCACCATCGGTGCGCCGGAATGGGGCCGCTGGCTGCGGCTTGTGGAACTGACCGATCCTGTGGGGCAGACGATCATGGAGGGGCCGGATGCGCGGCCGCTTCTGGTCCTGAACCGTGTGGGTGAGGGGCGCATCGCGCTTTTGGCCTCGGATCAGGCCTGGCTCTGGAGCCGGGGGTTCGAGGGTGGCGGGCCGCAGCTGGAACTGCTGCGCCGCTTGGCCCACTGGATGATGAAGGAACCTGATCTGGAGGAAGAGGCGCTGACCGCCGAGGCCGAGGGCCAGACCCTGACGATCACCCGGCGGACTCTGACCGAAGGCGCGCGCGAGGTGACGGTGACAGCGCCTGACGGGACCGAGACGGTGGTGCAACTGACCGAGGCCGCCCCCGGTCGCTACCGGGCGGAGTTTCAGGTGCCCGAGATCGGGCTTTACCGAATGACCGACGGTGATCTGGACCGGGTGATGGCACTGGGCCCCGCAGCCCCGAAGGAATTCGAAGAGACGATCGCGAGCGAGGACAAGCTCTCGCCTTTGGTCGTGCCGACGAATGGCGGGTTCCTCAGACTTGAAGAGGGCGCACCGGATGTCCGGCGGGTACGTGCAGGCCGCCCCGCCATCGGGCGCGGCTGGATCGGGATCACCCCGCGCGAGGCGTATCAGACGCTCGATATCAGCATCGCGCCGCTCTTGCCCGCCTGGGCCTTCCTGATGGTCGCTGCAGCACTGTCGGTTGCGGCCTGGTTGCGGGAAGGGCGGCGCTAAAGCGTTTCGGGATTGTGTTATGAATTTAGTGCAAGAATTCCAACGAAAGAGATACGATCACTGGTTCAGGTAGCCACGAAACGCTATGGGAAACAGTATCAAATGCCGCAGGGCAGGTACCACAATTGTCCGGAATGCGCGGCAATGTCGGGATGAGACATACTCGAAAAGGTGAAGGGAGGGGCCGATGCGGGGTCTGATACTGAGTGCGCTTGTGACGACCGCCGCCATAGGCGCGGACAGGGC
>NZ_JBARVQ010000312.1:0-1528 GCF_049646345.1 Albidovulum sp.
GTGCCGGGTCGTCAGCCGGACGGGACCGCGCGCCAAGACGGATCAGGTCCTCGCGCCCCATCTGGCGGGCGAGCGTGCCGATCATGTCGCGCACCGCAACCGCTGACCCTGATCCGATATTGATCGCACCTTCTACCGGGCTTTTCAAAAGTGCCGCCAATGCCGCGCCCAGGTCCTCGGTATGCAGGAAGTCGCGCCTTTGCAGACCGTCGGTGCAATCCACAGCCTTGCCTGCCTGCAATCCCTTGATGATATCACCGAACAGCCGACCCTCAGCCTCGCCCGGTCCGTAGCAGAAGAAAGGCCGCGCCCAGGCGAGCGAGAGGCCAAGCGCCCTGGCCCCGGCAATGACCGCAAGACCAGTCGCGGCCTTGGCCGCGCCATAGACCGAGGCAGGGCGCAGAGGCGTCGCCTCATCCATCCGGCCACCGCCTGTCCAGTCATATTCCGCGCAGCTTCCGACCATGACCACCCGCTTGCCGCCTTCCGCCGCGAAGGCGGTCAAAAGCCGCAGGCTGGCACAGACCCAGTCAAGGTTTTCGGCCGCCCCCATCCGGTTCGGCCCGTCATACCATGCAAGATGGATCAGAGCCTCTGCACGCGCCGCCGTGGCCACCGCTTCGGGATCATCCACCAGATGGCCACGCAGCCCCGCCCCCCGGCGCGAGACCGGCAGGACGTCATAGCCAAGACGCGTCAGGGGGGGCGCGACCTGGCGGCCGATCAACCCGGTCGCCCCGGTCAGAAGCACGCGTTTTCGTTTCATGCCGATACTTTGATCGCAGGTACGGCCGTTAAGAAACGGGTTCCACCTGCGCGCAGATCCTTCAGTTGCTCCATGATTTCGGTCTTGAGGTTCCAGGGCAGGATCAGGACGAAATCAGGCGGGGTTTCATCAAGCTTGGTCACATCGAAGACCGGGATGCGGCTGCCGGGCAAAAGTGTGTTCTGCTTGGCCGGGTTCTTGTCGACGCAGTATGCGATCAGGTCCGGTCCGATCTGTGCGTAATTCAGCAGCGTATTGCCCTTCGCCGCCGCGCCATAGGCGGCCACGGTCTGGCCGCGAGCCCTGGCGTCTTTGAGGAAATTCAAAAGCCCGTCGCGCACCGCTTCGCAGCGGGAGGAAAAGCCCTGATAACCCTCGGCCCGGTCGAACTTCGCCGCCGCCTCATCGGCGCGGACCTTGGCCACGCCCGGCGCTTCATCATGTGATGCATCGTTCCGGCAGGCGAAGACCCGCAAACTGCCGCCATGGGTGCCCAATTCCTCGACATCGAAGACGCGCAGCCCGTGTTCGGCAAAGATCCGTTCGACGGCCAGCAGCGACAGATAAGAATAGTGTTCGTGATAGATCGTGTCGAACTGCACGTCCTCTATCAGACGCAACAGATGCGGGAATTCGACCGTATAGACCGCGTCGCCCGTCAGCAGCGTCGCAAGCCCCGCTACGAAGTCGTTGATATCGGGGACATGGGCCAGAACATTGGCCGAGCAGATCAGATCGGGCCGCCGGCCTTCGTCATAAAGC
>NZ_JBARVQ010000313.1:0-3936 GCF_049646345.1 Albidovulum sp.
AAATATTCCAGGAAGCTCGTTCAGATGGCTGGCTGACCGTCGCCGCGCCGGGCGGCGACGCCCTTTGCAGCCCGGCACTGAACCAGACCGCTTGCGGCTCCGAGCAGGTCCGCCCGCTGAGCGATCACCCCCGGATATCGGGTGTGCGTCACTCCAGAACCATGGTCATGAAAATCGAATTGGGATCAGGGCCGTATGCTGCGAAAGCTGGGCATTCCTTGAAACCTGAACCCGCATAAAGCCCGTGCGCCGCCGCGAATGCCGGTTGCGCGCCGGTCTCAAGGCTCAGCCGTACATAGCCCTCTGCCTTCGCTTCGGCGATGAGGTGTTCGAGCATCGTCCGGGCCAGCCCTCGGCCCCGCATTTCGGCCAGTATATGCATCGATTTGATTTCGGCATGCGCCGCGTCAATGCGTTTGAGAGCACCCATGCCTATGGGCTGTCCGTCATCGCGCATGACGAAAAACGCGATCTCTGGCCCGGCAAGTGCCCCGGCATCCATCATGTGGATGCTTTCGGGGGGCGTATCAGCATGCATCGCCTCGGCGTGCCGCTCCATCAGAAGCGAAAGCTCCGGCAGAAGCGGGGTATCGCGGGTGATAGTGATCATGCGTCTCTACCTGCGTCGTCGCCCTGCGCAACCACTGCCGGAAAGCCCGTTCCGCAGGGCAATCCGTCAGGCCTCGCTCAACGCGACCTTCATGTCTTTCACCAGATAGATGGTTTCGCCATCCGCCTCGACACGTCCGTCGGCCACACCCATGGTCAGGCGGCGGGTCTGCACGGCCTTGGTGAAATCGACATAGTAGGTCAGCATCTTGCGGTCGGGGCGTACCATACCGGTCAGCTTTACCTCGCCGACGCCCAGCGCATAGCCGCGCCCCTGCCAGCCGCGCCAGCCAAGGTTGAACCCGGTCAGCTGCCAGAGCCCGTCAAGACCAAGGCAGCCCGGCATGATCGGATTGCCGGGGAAATGGCAGTCGAAGAACCACAGATCCGGCGTGATGTCGAACTCGGCCACGACATGGCCCTTGCCGTGTTCGCCGCGATCCCCCGAGATGTCGGTGATCCGGTCCATCATCAGCATCGGCGGCGCGGGAAGCTGGGCGTTGCCGGGGCCGAAAAGCTCGCCCCGCGCGCATTTCAGCAGCCCTTCCTTGTCGAAACTCGTCGGATACCCCGTCATTCGGTCATCCCCTGCAACCTGTTGTTTCGTCCCCTCTATCACCCGCCCCGGTCAAAGGGCAAGGGATCGGAGCGGGCGGTTTCGCGGCAATTTCGATTGAAATGCAGGTGCCCGGCAGCCTATATTTCCCGTCGCAGAGGCGAAAGGCTCAAGATGGACGGGATCGAGACTGAGGCAGTCAAGCGCGGAACACGGTGGCTGGCGCGGGCTGGGCTGAGGCCCACGCGTCAAAGGGTGTCGTTGGCCGCCTTGCTGGTCGGCGATGGCAAGGACCGTCATGTGACCGCCGAAAGCCTGCATGCTGCCGCCGGCGAGAGCGGAGAACCGGTGTCACTTGCGACCGTCTACAACACGTTGCGCGCCTTTTGCGATGCAGGTCTGATCCATGAGATCTCGGTCGATGGCTCGCGCAGTTATTTCGACACAAGGCTGGACGATCACCCGCATTTCTTCTGGGAGGAAGAGGGGCAACTGGTTGACGCTCCGGCCGAAGATCTGGAAATAGCACGATTGCCGGAACTGCCGCATGGGGCAGAGCTTGCGCGGGTTGACGTGGTGATCCGGCTGCGGCGAACCTGAATCCGGGGTGGGTTGAAACCCACCTTACAGTTTTCAGCCGAAACATCCGTAAGGTGGGTTTTAACCCACCTTTAACCGAGATCGCGGCAGTTTCCGCAAATGTCGTGCTATCGTCGCCAAATTGTTCCCGGTGGAACCTATTTCTTTACGGTTCGACTTGAGGATCGTCGCTCGGACCTTCTCCTGCGCGAGATAGAGCTCCTGCGCGATTGCCTGCGCCTATGCCGCCGCCGCTGGCCCTTTGTCATCGATACCGCAGTGATCCTGCCGGACCATCTGCACATGATCTGGACGCTGCCGGACGGGGACGGCAATTTTTCGGCGCGCTGGCGGTTGATCAAATCTTCCTTCTCGCGGAACGTCCCGCCACCCGGAGTGCGGGCTCCGAGCAAGGTTGCGCGTGGCGAAAAGGGCATCTGGCAGCGGCGCTTCTGGGAACACCGGATTCGCGATGACGCGGATCTGGGTGTCCACCGTGATTTGATCCTGACCGCGCCGGTTCGGGCGGGACTCGTCGCGCGGCCGCAGGATTGGCCATTCTCATCGATCCACCGCGATCTTGCGGCGGGCCATCCGGTGCCGGTCACAGCCGCGTCAGCCCTCTCGCCACGCGCCCGGGCGGGATGATGTAAGGTGGGTTTAAACCCACCTTACCTTCAAATCGGTGGATTTCAGAACCATTGCCCCGGTTCCATCAGGCCCAGATCCATCAACTGCTGGGAATGCCACTCGAACTTCGCTGAGTTGTGCCAGGTGAAGTTCCAGATATCGAACATGGAGCCGGGATTTGTTTTCAGCGCCTTGGCCGTCCGGAACGATGCTATCGCGGCCGTGATGTTATGGTGCCAAGGGCAGGCATGGGTGTTCATTTCCTCAACATTGAAGCAGTGATCACTCTGCAACTGCAAACCCGGGCCGCTGCGGAAAAGCGCCGTGCGGCCGATCCGCCGCCGCTCTGCCGGGATATGCTCCTCGAACCGCCATCTGAGGCCACCATAGAAATCCAGTTGCCGGTCCTTCGGCTGGCCTGTCACCGGGTCCTTGCGGGCGAGGGCATAGTAACCCGACCGGTCGAGCATCGCTTCCTCACGGCTTACTGCATCGGGAAAGCGGTTCAGGTCGGGGGCGTAAAGATCGACCACATAGGCCAGCATCGCGTCGCGCCGTTCCTCGGTATGAAAGGCCAGCATTTCACCCACGCTGCGATGTTCGCAGAACGGGAAGTACAGATATTCAGCGTTGTAGCAGTAGTAGAACCATGTTCCGGCGGGCGCCTTGGCAATGATCGCGTTCACCGCATCGGAAACCGCCTGACGGGCAAGCGTATGGTACCGAACCCAATGGGCCAGGGTTTCGACCTCATCGGGAATGGCGAAGTCCTCTGGCAGGAACACGATGGTCTCGCGAAACCGTGCCCGGACATGGTGGAGCACGGTCGAGGCGATCTCGACCGGGTCCTCGGCAAAGATCAGCGCGACGGGACCCTTTGCGATCAGGGACTGGCCGGTGGTGAGGAGATCGTTGAGTGAGGAAAATCGCATATCCTGTCCCGAGTGGTGCCGGAGCTTGCACAGATTCAGGTAAGCGCCGGGTGAATGCAAGCACCCGTAGCCCGATTGCCTGCCGGACCGGTTTGCGCTAGGTACCGCGGGTCCCGGCCCAAGGTAGTTCCATGTCCGCCCCGAAGAAACTTTTCATCAAGACTTACGGCTGCCAGATGAACGTCTATGACAGCGAGCGCATGGCCGAGGCCATGGGCGCTGAAGGCTATGTCACGACCGAGGTCGCCGAAGAGGCGGATATGGTACTTTTGAACACCTGTCACATTCGCGAAAAGGCCGCCGAGAAGGTCTATTCCGATCTCGGCCGTTTGCGCCCGCTGAAGCTGGCAAAACCTGATCTGAAGATTGGCGTTGCGGGTTGTGTGGCCCAGGCCGAAGGCGAAGAGATTTTGAAGCGCATGCCGCTGGTCGACCTGGTGGTCGGCCCGCAAAGCTATCACCGCCTGCCCGCGATGGCCAAGGCTGCCGAGGCGGGGGAAAAGACGGTTGATACGGACTTTCCTGAGGAGGACAAGTTCGAACACCTTCCCGACCGCCCCAAGGCGTCGGTTCGCCCGACGGCCTTCCTGACCGTGCAGGAGGGCTGCGACAAGTTCTGCGCCTTCTGCG
>NZ_JBARVQ010000314.1:0-3622 GCF_049646345.1 Albidovulum sp.
GGTAAAGCCTTTGCGCAGACCGCCGCCCAGCGACGGGATGGAGCATCTGTCCTCGATCCGGTTGCAGAGGATGAATGTATCGTCGGGGTAAAGGTCGCGCTGGCGCAGATATTCCTCACGCGCCTCCTTCGGCAGGTCGACATGCAGGATCAGCTGATACTTGTGCTTTTCGCAATGATACTGGGTCATATGGACGCCGTAGATCCGATCCCGCCCAACCAGGATGAAGGCATGCTGGCAGGGATCGTTGTGAACCTCGGGCTCGTGGTACTTCAGTCGCGGCGGAATGTTGTAATGTACCATGTCAGGTCTCCTTCGCGAGGTCGTGTTTCTTGATGATATGGGCCCGTACCTCGTCGACCGTGTCGCGGAAGACGCCCATCAGGGTCGGTATGAAATTGCCGTCGGCAGTCGCGGTGACAAAGGGGTTCTGCATCGTCGAGATCAGGAACCGGACGGCGGTCGGGTGCTTGGTCTTGACCCCGGCCCGTCTGGTAAAGTCGTGGACGAAACCTTCGCCATAGGTCACGGGATCGAATTGCGAGCTGGTGACAAAGAGCGGCGTTTTCGGCACATCCCCCTCATGGTCAGGCGGCACCTGAAGGCTGAGGCGGTTGAACATCTCCTTGTTGAAGTCGTTCATGAGGTCGAGCTTGCGGTTAAGTTTGCCGCCTACCTTGAAATTGAAGGCATAGGCAAAGACCGTCAGATCGGGCCCGAGCGACTGGAAGAGGTCGAGAATATCGGGCTCATCCTCAAAAATCTTACGCAGCTTGCGGTTGGAATGACCGACGATCTTGTCGGCAATGAGTTCCCGCTCTGCCTCGATCTCGGCCGGGGTGCCGCCCGCCTTCTCGGCCGGCAGGCGCTGAAACGGAACGACGACAAAATCGTCCTCCGGCTTGGCCAAAGTGGTCAGCGCCGCGTAGTAGCGCTTGGAATTGAAAACGCAGCGGCCCAGAAGGCGGCCATATCCGCGTGTGTTGGGCGGGATCGAGATATGCGACAAAGCCACGCCCACGGCCGCGGCGCCGGGTTTTGACCCTTCGACGCCATAGACCCCGACCGTCGGCGCCTCACCATCATGAAAGACCACGGGCGAGGTCTGGGCGATGAGAAAGATCATCTGCTTGTTGCGGTAACAAAGCGCCCCGGCGGGATAGGGGATATAGCCCGCCTTATGTGGATCTATGGTGATCGTATCGACTTGCGGCAGTTGTCGGAACTGGTGGCGGACATGATCGCTCAGCGCTTCCTCTGGCGTATCATCAAGCGCGGTTTCCTCACCATCCGGCGTCAGCTTGTCCCTCGGCGCTTTGCGCAGCATCGACGCGAAATACCCGCCCCAGGCAGCGTCGGCATGAAGCGCGAAGGTCAGCCCGCGCGACGCATATTGTTCACGCAAAGCCAAAATATCGGCCAGCGGATCGACGGCACTTTCCTCGGTCGAGCCCATGACCGCAACAACCTGCAAAACGGGGCGTTTCTCCTCCAGACAGGTTTCCAGCGCGCGTGCGAGGTCCGAAACAATCATCCGACCGTCAAGATCGACAGGAATGCAGCGGACGGCGTGTTTGCCCAGCCCCAGAAGCGTTGCCGCCTTCACCCAGGAATAATGCGCGGTTGCGGGCACCAGCACCGCCGGGGCGGGCGGCACCTTGCCGTGCAGCATCTCGGCATTGAATTCGCAAATACCCTTGGCCTGAATGGAATACGTATCGATGGCCGCCTGCACCGCGACATCCTTCGCGCCACCTTCCTTCACCAGCCGCTGCGGCAGCGACAGCGCATCGTCAACGCGCAGGTTCAGCAATTCCCACAGATCAAGATCCAGAAGCCGCGCCCATGTGCCGTCCGGTTTGCGGACCGACAGACCGCTTGCCATCTGCAGATCAGGCTCCACGCGGGCAGCACGGGCCAGTGCGACCGCCTGATATTTCAGGTTCCGCGCCGCCCACATGGACTCGATGTTGGCGACCGACCCGTCGCAGGTGATATGCCCCCAGGGCTCGGGCGTCGCCGCCATGTTGTAGCCCAGCATTTCGCACAGATCGCGCGCCGCCTGAATTTCCAGCGACGTCGTGACCGGCGACGCCTCTGCCGCAACATTGTTCTGGTTAAAGAGCATGCCCGCGAAATACCCGGCAGCCCCGGGCATGGTGATGTCCCAGTACATATGGCTCTGGTTGCGATGGCTCGACAGCGGGATGGAGCCGCGCAGTTCCGACATGATATGGCGCAGGTTTGCCTTCATTGCCGCGACGGTGGTCTTGTAGCTCGGATCGCGCGAGCCGACCATGTCGGGATCGCGCTCCATATAATCCTTGCGGGCCTGCGCATGCTCATCGAGAGCGATCGCGACAAGATCGCGCATGATATCGAGGTTTTCCGCATTCGGCCCGAGGAACCAGGCGGAAGGGGTGTGGGTTTCCGGCGGTTTCAGGCCAAGCGGTTTATGTGCCTTGCCCGCATTGCCTGCCGAATTGATCGCATCCCAATTTGCACCCATCTGCCCCTCGCTTTCAAATAAATTGCAGCACTGCCGCGCCCCGGAAGGGCCGACCACCCCAGAACTTTTAACAATGCACACTGGAAACTGACGGCTTTGGAAAATAATACTACGTACCGAGTGGCGCGGAACAACCTGTATTCGCGTCAGTTTTCTTTCAGCAGCTTTTTAGTCCCGCCTGTCGGCTGTGCGCACAGTGCCTCAATGGGCCTCGGCCCAGTTCGCACCTTGCCCGGCATCGACCACCAACGGCACATCAAGATGGATGGCTGGATGGGCCGCGCCCTCCATCACGTCCCGGGCAGTGTCGATAAGCTGATCGACCGCGCTCTCCTCCACTTCGAAGAGCAGCTCATCGTGAACCTGCAACAGCATTGTCGCGGGCAGGTGCGCGATGGCTGCAGGCATCCGGATCATCGCGCGACGGATCACGTCCGCCGCAGCCCCCTGTATCGGCGCATTGATCGCCGCGCGGCGGGCAAAGCCTGCATGCGGGCCCTTGGCGTTGATCTCGGGCGTATTGATCTTGCGCCCGAAGAGGGTCTGGACAAAGCCGTTTTCCTTGGCGAAGGCCACGGTCGCATCCATATAGCCCCTGATCCCCGGGAAGCGTTCGAAATAGCGATCGATGAAGCCCTGCGCCTCGGCGCGGGGGATGCGCAGGTTACGTGCCAATCCAAAGCCCGAAATGCCATAGATCACCCCGAAATTGATCGCTTTGGCCTGTCGGCGCACCATCGGGTCCATGCCCTCGACCGGCACGTTAAACATCTCGGACGCGGTCATCGCATGGATGTCGATCTCGTCGCGGAAAGCCTGTTTCAACTGCGGAATGTCGGCGACATGAGCGAGGATGCGCAGTTCGATCTGTGAATAATCGAGGCTGACCAGCCGCATCCCAGGCCCGGCGATGAACGCCTCGCGGATGCGCCGCCCTTCCTCGGT
Source organism: Albidovulum sp. (assembly GCF_049646345.1). Lineage (GTDB taxonomy): Bacteria > Pseudomonadota > Alphaproteobacteria > Rhodobacterales > Rhodobacteraceae > Albidovulum. The sequence continues at coordinate 3,455 of NZ_JBARVQ010000314.1, forward strand.
CCGCACGGGGATGTTCTGCAGGTTCGGATCGGTCGAGGCGAGCCGCCCGGTCGAAGCCCCGGCGATGGAATACGAGGTATGGACCCGGCCCGTCTCGGGATTGATCGCCTGTTGCAGCGCGTCGGTATAGGTCGATTTCAGCTTAGAAAGCTGCCGCCAGTCCAGCAC
>NZ_JBARVQ010000315.1:0-2688 GCF_049646345.1 Albidovulum sp.
GCAGCGGCGTGACCAAAGGCACACTTGAAAACGTGGTCTATTTCGGCACGGATACCCATTTCCACGTCCGCCTTCCGGACGGGTCTGTCTTCGTGACCCGTCAGCAGAACAAGCCCCGGCTCAGCAGCGAGCTTGCCATCGGCAGTGAGGTGAGTGTCGCCGTGGCCGCCGACGCCGCGCGCATCCTGAGGGCCGGGGCATGAGCCAGTCCGCGATCAGGGCCGACGCTCGCCGTGCGCTCACGCGCCGCTGGCTTCTGTCGTCGCCCGCACTTCTCATTGTGCTCTTTGCCGCGACCGGTCCGCTTCTGGTCGTGCTGCTCTATTCCTTCCTTGCGGCCGGCCCCTATGGTGGGGTGCTTCCGGAATTCTCAACCGAGGCCTGGACCAATGTGGTCATGGAGCGCGGGCTCTTCGACGATACGCTGTCGATCGCCGATGCCCATCTTGCGATCTTCTGGCGCTCGATCCGGCTGTCGCTGGAAACCACATTGCTGACATTGGTCTTCGGCTTCCCAACTGCCTATTTCATCGCGACGCGCCCCCCGAACACGCGCGAACTCTGGCTCTTTCTGATCACCATCCCGTTCTGGACGAACCTCCTGATCCGCACCTTCGCGATCCTCCAGATCATCCGCAACGATGGCACGATCAACACGATCCTGACGGGCCTCGGCCTGATCGGGGAACCGATCCGAATGCTCTACACCGATGGCGCGATCCTTGCAGGCATGGTCTATGTTTACCTGCCGCTTATGGTGCTGCCGCTTTACGCCAGCATGGAGAAGCTCGACTTCCGCACCGTCGAGGCGGGCTACGACCTCTACGCGACGCCTTTCCGCGTGCTCCGGCTGATCATCGTCCCGCTGGTCAAGCCGGGCATCGTCGCGGGCTGCATCCTCGTCTTCATCCCCTCGCTCGGCGCCTATGTCACGCCGAACGTGCTGGGCGGCGGCAAGAACCTGATGATCGGCAACCTGATCGACTTGCAGTTCGGTCAGGGCCGGAACTGGCCCCTTGGCTCGGCACTGTCGATCTCGCTGATGGCGGTCGTGATGGCGGCGCTGATCGTCTATGTCCGCAACGCCGACAAGGCAGGGGGACACAATGGCTAAGCCGTTTTCCGTCAAGCACCAGCGCGGCTTCACGGCCATGGCGATTGCCTGTTTCGCCGCGCTCTACTTGCCGATCTTCGTTCTGGTCATCTTTGCCTTCAACTCCTCCTCCAGCCTGAGCCATTTCGAAGGTGTCTCGCTGCGTTGGTTCCATGAGGCGGCGCAGAACAAGCAGGTCATTGAAGCCACGGTTCGGTCGTTCCACGTCGCCTCGATAGCCGCCATCATCGCGACCATTGTCGCAACGATGGCGGCGCTTGCGACGACACGGACCAGACCCTATCCTGGTCTAACCTTCAAATATGCGCTGTTGAACGCGCCGCTGATGATCCCCGAGATCGTGACGGCCGTCGCTCTCCTTATCGTCTTTTCTCAGGTCAAGGGCTGGATCGGCTATACCGGTATCGGTTACCTGATCGCCGCCCATACCGCGTTTTGCGTCCCTTTCGCCTATCTTCCGATCCGCGCGCGGCTGGAAAACATGGACCTGACGCTGGAAACGGCTGCGGCCGACCTTTACGCCACTCGCTGGAATACATTTCGCTACGTGACCCTACCGCTTCTCTGGCCCGGAATCCTCGCCGGCCTGATGCTCGCTTTCGTCATCTCGCTCGATGACGTGGTCATCACCGAATTCGTGAAATCCGCCGGGCAGGATACGCTGCCCACTTACATGCTCGGCCAGCTCCGCCGTTCGATCACACCCGAGGTGAATGCCATCTCGGCCGTGTTCCTGTTGTTCTCGGTGCTGGTCGTGACGCTTTTCTTCTTTGCCAGCAAGAGACGAAACTAAAGACCCACTGACACAATAACCCAAGGGAGGACCCATGAAACTGTCAGGACTGATGATGGCACTCTTAGCCACGACGACCGCCGCGCATGCCGAAGGCGTGCTGAACATCTACAACTGGGGCGACTATACGAACCCCGAACTCATTGAGAAGTTCGAGAGGACCTATGACGTCAGAGTGACGATCACGGACTTCGACTCGAACGAGACTGCGCTGGCCAAGGTGCGGCTCGGCAATACCGGCTTCGACATCGCCGTGCCCTCGCAAAGCCACCTCCCGATCTGGATCGCCGAGGGGCTGCTTCTGGAGACCAACCCCGGCCAGATGGAGAACGGTAAGAACATCGCGCCGGAATGGGCCGATCCCGATTTCGATCCGGGCCGGAAGTACTCGGCACCCTGGCAGCACGGCACCATCGGGATTGCGGTCAATACCGATGTCTACAAGGGTCCGCTCGACAGCTGGTCCATCGCCTTCGATCCGCCGGCCGAGCTTCAGGGCAAGGTCAATGTCGTACCCGAGATGAGCGACATCATCTTCGGCGCCATCGCCTATAATGGCGGCGAGTTGTGCAGCGCCGACGAGGAGGTTCTCAAGAAAGCCCATGCAACGCTGGTCAACGCCAAGCAGCACTGGGCGGCCATGGAATACGGCACCATCGAACACATGCTCGCTGGCGATTTCGCCGCGACCATCGACTGGAACGGCTCGGCAATGCGCCAGCGTCTGGAAAATCCGGCCATCGCCTACGTCTATCCGAAGGAAGGTGTGGCGACTTGGTCG
>NZ_JBARVQ010000316.1:0-2335 GCF_049646345.1 Albidovulum sp.
ACCCGGATGCGCTCGATCGACATGATCCGCGTGGCCCCCGCCTATGCCGCCAACCTGCCAGAACTGTTCTCGGTCGAATGCTGGGGCGGCGCGACGTTCGATGTCGCCTATCGCTTCTTGCAGGAATGCCCATGGCAGCGCCTGCGCGACCTGCGTGCAGCAATGCCCAATGTGATGACACAGATGCTGCTGCGCGCCTCAAACGGCGTCGGCTACACCAACTACCCCGATAATGTCGTGCAAAGTTTCGTTGCCCAGTCGGCGAAATCCGGGGTGGATATCTTCCGCGTCTTCGACCCGTTGAACTGGGCCGAAAACATGCGTGTCGCGATGGATGCTGTGATCGCGGCCGACAAGGTGCTCGAGGCGTCGATCTGCTACACCGGCGACATGCTGGACCCGGCCCGGTCGAAATATGACCTGAAATACTACGTCGGCATGGCCAAGGAACTCGAGGCGTCGGGGGCTCATATCCTCGGCCTCAAGGACATGGCGGGCCTTCTGAAACCCGCCGCCGCCCGCGTGCTTTTCAAGGCACTGAAAGAAGAGGTCGGCCTGCCGATCCACTTCCACACCCATGACACCGCCGGCATTGCCTGCGCCACCATCCTTGCCGCCTCCGAGGCAGGGGTCGATGCTGTCGACGCGGCGATGGACTCGCTCTCGGGCAACACCTCGCAGCCGACGCTCGGCACACTTGTCGAAGCCCTCTCGCAGACCGATCGCAGCACCGGGCTCGATATCGGTGCGATCCGCGAGATCTCCAACTACTGGGAACAGGTCCGCGCCCATTACGCCGCCTTTGAATCCGGGTTGCAGGCCCCCTCGTCCGAGGTCTACCTGCACGAAATGCCCGGTGGCCAGTTCACCAACCTCAAGGCGCAGGCGCGGTCCCTTGGCCTTGAAGACCGCTGGCACGAGGTCGCCCAGACCTATCACGACGTCAACCAGATGTTCGGCGATATCGTCAAAGTGACGCCTACCTCCAAGGTCGTCGGCGACATGGCGCTGATGATGGTCAGTCAGGGCCTCACCCGTGCCGATGTCGAAAACCCGGATATCGAGGTTTCATTTCCCGACAGCGTCATCGACATGATGCACGGCAATCTCGGCCAGCCCCCGGGCGGCTGGCCCAAGGCCATCCAGAAAAAGGTCCTGAAGGGCGACAAACCGTTGTCCGAACGCCCCGGCAAGGCCCTGCCCCCGGTCGATCTGGAAGCGACGCGGGCCGAACTGTCGAAAACGCTCGAAGGCTTCAAGGTCGACGACGAGGATCTGAACGGCTACCTGATGTATCCCAAGGTGTTCCTCGATTACATGGGTCGCCACCGCACCTATGGCCCCGTGCGCACGCTGCCGACACGCACTTTCTTCTACGGCATGGAGCCCAGCGAAGAGATCACGGCAGAAATCGACCCCGGAAAGACGCTCGAAATCCGCTGCCAGGCGATCGGCGAAACCAATGCCGAAGGCGAGGCCAAGGTGTTCTTCGAACTCAACGGCCAGCCGCGCCTGATCCGGGTTCCCAACCGCCGGGTCAAATCCACCGCCGTGGTGCGCCCCAAGGCTGAAGCCGGCAATCCCAACCATATCGGCGCGCCGATGCCGGGCGTCGTTGCGACCGTCGCCGCGAAGCCGGGGATGAAGGTCAAGCAGGGCGACCTCTTGCTCACCATCGAGGCGATGAAGATGGAAACCGGGCTGCATGCCGACCGCGACGCCACCGTCAAGGCCGTCCACGTCACGCCGGGCGCGCAGATCGACGCCAAGGACTTGCTGATAGAACTGGACTGATCAGGCACGGGAGCTAACTTTGCCCGGCAATCAAAGGACTCCCGAACCATGCTCCACATCAGCCCAATCTACGCCGGTCTGCTCGGGTTGCTTTTCATCGGTCTCAGTGCCCGCGTTATCAGGGGGCGGTACAACCATCATGTTTCCGTGGGCGACGGCGAAAACAAGGACCTGATCAAGCGGATACGGGTGCAGGCCAACTGCGCCGAATATGCGCCAATCGGAGTGATCCTGCTGACGATCGCAGAGCTTCAGGGCCTGTCCCCTGCGGTTCTTCACCTGCTCGGCCTCGGTCTCGTTGCCGGTCGGGTGATGCATGCGGTCGGGTTCGGACGCACGCCCCAATTTCCACCATTTCGGATCGGCGGTATGGTCCTGACCATGGCAATGATCACAGTCTCCGCCGTCCTCGTAATCTTCACGGCCCTGAACTGACACATCGCACTCAGCGTCCCGACAAACAAAAACGGGCGCCGAAGCGCCCGTTTTCGATCTTCAATCCTTTGGGAATCAGGCCTTGCGGCGGCGTCCCACCATGCCC
>NZ_JBARVQ010000317.1:0-8619 GCF_049646345.1 Albidovulum sp.
AAAGTCTGGCAACGCTTATATCGACAGTGACGAGCTGCCGACCACGCTCGGCGATGCGCTCGACCTCTTTTCGGAGTGTCAGCCGGTGCGCGAGGCGCTGGGGACCGAGTTCTGCGACATCTACGAGGCGGTCAAGCGCAACGAGTACAAGGAGTTCCTGCAGGTCATCAGCCCGTGGGAACGCGAGCATTTGCTGTTGAACGTCTGAGCGCAACTTTCCGCTGAATAATGCAGGCCGCCTTCGGGCGGCCTGTGGTGTTTGGTGTGGGGTTGAGGTAAGGAATAGTGAAATCTGAGTTTTCAAAAAGGTGAAACATGGCCGATGCCGCCCTCGCCCCCGCCAAAGCTCCCGACCCCTATCAGGCAGAGCCCATCCCCGAAGCCGCACGGGCCGAGATCGACCGGCTTTTGACCAGTGGCGACCTCTTTCGCTACACAGCACCCGAAGGCGCGCCGGTGGCCTTGCTGGAGGCCGAATTCGCCGCCTTCATGGGCACACGCTACGCGCTTGCCGTCTCGTCATGCTCGGCAGCCCTTTTCCTTGCGTTGAAAGCGCTCGACCTGCCGCGCGGCGCGCGGGTGCTGATCCCGGCCTTCACCTTCGCCGCCGTGCCTTCGGCGGTGGTCCATGCCGATTGCACACCGGTTCTGGTAGAGGTCGGTTCGAATTTCCGTATCGATCTTGAGGATTTCCGCGCCAAGCTCGACGGGGCCGATGCCGTCCTGATCAGCCATATGCGTGGCCATACATCGGACATGGATGCGATCATGGCGGAATGCGAGGCGCGCGACCTGCCGGTCATCGAGGATGCGGCCCATTCGCTCGGCACACTCTGGAGCGGTCGCAAGATCGGTACGCTCGGCAAGGTCGGTTGCTTTTCCTTCCAGTCCTACAAGCTGGTGAATGCCGGCGAAGGCGGCATGTTCGTTACCGACGATCCCGAACTGGCCGCCCGGGCGGTGATCATGTCGGGCGCTTACGAGCATAACTGGAAGAAGCATCCCGGCCTGCAGAACAGCTTCCTTAACTGGCAGAACAAGCTGCCGCTTTACAACATGCGGATGCAGAACCTGTCCGCCGCCGTGATCCGGCCGCAGATCGGCGAGATTGCAGGGCGTGTCGCCGCCGGACGCCGCAACCACGACTATGTCGCCTTGCGTCTGAATACATCCCCTTGGCTCGACGTGCCCCCCGCTTTGCCGCAGGAAGACCGCGCGCCGGATTCGCTCCAGTTCAACCTGACGGGTTTCGAGACCGACGATCAGGCCCGTGCGTTTCAGGATGCGGCCAAGGCACGGGGCACCAGCGTGCAGGTCTTCGGGCTGTCCGCCGACAATGCCCGCGCCTACTGGAACTGGCAGTTTCTGGGGGATCAGCCGGACCTGCCCCAGACCCGTGCCATGCTGATGCGGGCCTGCGACCTGCGGTTGCCTGCACGGTTGACACGGCCCGACCTAGATATCATCGCCGATGCGCTCATCGCCGCCGCTGCCGAGGTCAAGGGCGGCTGACGCGCGGTGGTGCCTTCGGTTGGTTTCCGGGCGAAAGCGGTACAACACAAAGTTTCGCTGCAGGCACTCGGTGAACCCGAAGAGTAATCGTATTGACGCGATAGGAATACTGATCTGATCGGTGATTGCCGGGCTTTTCCTCTGCATGGAAATGGAGGGGCTCGTCCGGCAGTGGCTGTTCAACCGGCGACCATCACGCAGCGTCGGGAACCGGACAAATTCAGGACACAGAGACGCGCAGGATGCAAAGCGGCAGGAAAGGTGGCATTGTTACAACCGCGGTCGCAGACAGAAGGAGATGGGCCCATGCTCGACGGAGGCTGTACCTGCGGCGCGGTCCGTTACCGATTGACCGATCGCCCGTTATTCACTCATGCCTGCCACTGCACATGGTGTCAGCGGGAAAGCGGCGGGCCGCATGCCTTGAATGCGATGATCGAAACCGAAAGGGTCGAGGTGCTGGTGGGGAACCCGGCTGAGGTGCCGCTCCCCTCGGCCTCCGGCAAGGGGCAGATCATGGTTCGCTGCCCGGACTGTCAGATCGTCCTCTGGTCACATTACGCCGGAGCGGGGCGAAAGATGGCATTCATCCGTGTCGGTACGCTGGACGATCCGGCGGCCTGCCCGCCCGATATCCACATCTTCACCTCGACCAAGTTGCCCTGGTACATTCTGCCCGATGATGTTCCGTCAGTGCCCGAATTCTACGACCGGAAAAGGTACTGGCCGCAAGAGTCGCTTGCGCGGCGCGCGGCCCGGCCGGAATAGGGTGCGGAGAGCCCCGCGCCGCGCCCCCGTGACCCGGCGCCTGTCGTGTTTGGGGGCATCAGACTTCGAACCATTGCCGCCCGGAACCTGATGCCTGATACCTCGAAACGGGTCAGACGCGTTTTACCGCGTGCTGTCCGGGAAGGCAGCAAGACGTCCGACATCCTGCGGTTCATGCTGGATCACCAGTTGCGCGCCGAGATTTTCGGCCGTTTCTATCAGACGCGCAATCGAGGCGAGGCTGTCGGCGCGGTCGGTGTTGATGACCGGGACAGCGCGGTTTTGCAGTTGTTCCTGGAAGTGCACGACATCGCCCGACAGAAGCACAGGACCCGCCTCGGCCAGACGGACCAGAAGGGCAGTCTCGCCCGCGGTATGGCCCGGCATCGCCATCATGATCACCGATCCGTCGCCAAAGATGTCGCGATCGCCGGTCACTGCCTCAACCGGGGCATCGCCGTTCAGCCATGGGTCAAGAGATGCGGGATCGAAGGCGAAGGGCAGGGGTGTGCTCTGCATGGCCGTCAGGTCGCCCGCGCCGATCAGGAGCGTGGCCGGAGCGAAATCGGCCGCCTGCCCGGTATGGTCGAAATGGCCATGGCTGATGCCCACACGGGTGACCATGTCAGGGGTGATGCCCAGATTGCCGAGCTGGCTTGTCAGGGTCCGGTCGAGTGAGGGAACAAAGGCCGCTGCCGGGTCGGTATTTGGCGGTTGCCCGGCCATCGCACCGGGCAGGCCGGTATCCCAGAGCATGTAGTCGCTGTCATGGCGGATCAGGTAGCAGCTGTTGGTCAGCATCCGCGCGCCGCCCGAATAGGCGAAACTGTCCGAGAAAAGATCCTGGTTACGGATCTCGATCCGGCCGCAGTCGAGCCGCCAGAGCTCAATCTCGGCCGCATTGGCCGTGCCAGCAATGGCAAGAGTTGTGACAAGGGCAAGGGGGATGTATCGCATCGTGTTTTCCTTCTGTAGGGACGCGTCCTGACCCTGCCCCGGCGCGATTGAGGATGCGGCCCGAGAATGCCCGGCTTTGACCCCGAAACGCTCGACCTTGCTCTTCTTGTTGTTCTGGGATCGGGTTAGGGTGCGCCCATGACATTCGCACATCGCTTTGACACCGATACCCTGCGCCGCCAGTTGTTGGACCGGCTTGGCGCCTTCACGCGCCCGCGCGACCATGGGCGGCACGATCACGCCGAGCGGTTGTTCAGCTACTGCACGTTTTCCCGCGAACGGATCGCCGAGATCCGGCTTGACCATCCGCTTCTTGGTATCGTGCTTAAAGGGTCGAAAGAGGTCTGGATCGGCGAGCGGGGCGAGGTGCAGATCCCCGGTACCGTCTTTGTCCTGCCAAAGGGGGTGGCGCTTGATGTCGTCAACATTCCTGACGACTGCACTGGATATTATGAATCTCTGGTCTTCGAAGTGGCGGCGCTGCCGCCCGGTATCCCACCGGCGCCGGCGCCGGCGATGCCGCAGACGCTGGCAACAACGTTCCGTATCGGGCTTACCCATGATCTGGTTGAGGCGCTGGCCCATGCCGCCGCATCCATCGCCGATCCCGCAAGCCGCGAAAGCGTGAAGGCGCTGCGGCTGGCCGAGGTGCTGGCGCTGCTGCGGGAGGCGCCTGCCGCGCGGAGCCTTTTTGAGACCGGCCTTGCCGAGCGGGCCGCATGGCGGATCGCCGAGGCGCCCGATACCAACTGGACAGTCAGCGGGTTGGCAGCGGATCTCGGGCTCGGCGCGTCGACCCTTCGGCGACGGCTCGCTGCCGAGGGGACGAGCTTTCGCGCGGTCCTTACCACGGTGCGGATGCGCGTGGCCGAACATCTGATCGCGGCAGGCGCGTCGAGTTTCGCAGCCGCAGAAGCCGCCGGATACCGGTCACGCTCGCATTTTGCGCGGGCCTATCGCCGCCAGCACGGTACCAGCCCAAGCGGCCGCGCGCCGCGCGCGGATCTTGTCTGGGCGGGCAATCTTTTCTAGCCTCTGGGTCGCATCCGCGTTAGGATCAGTGCCAGACCCGGCTAACGGGCGGTTTGAGGCAGTGAAAGCGGTATCCCATGACTGAAATGGTCTATGGCTCCATCCCCGCGCGGGCGGGTGAGCCGGTTCTTCCCCGTTGGTGGCGCACGATCGACAAATGGTCGCTGTCGGGCGTGATGGTGCTCTTTGGGATCGGGTTGTTGCTGGGCCTTGCTGCTTCGGTGCCGTTGGCCGAAAAAAACGGGCTTGATCCGTTCTACTATGTCACCCGTCAGGCGTTCTTCGGCTGCATGGCGCTGGCCGCTATGATGTTCACCTCGATGATGTCGCCCGATCTGGTGCGGCGGCTTGGTGTCATCGGGTTCCTCGCGGCTTTCGTCGCGCTGATGCTGCTGCCAGTCTTTGGCACCGATTTCGGCAAAGGGGCAACACGCTGGTATTCGCTGGGTTTTGCGAGCTTCCAACCGTCGGAATTCCTCAAACCGGGTTTCGTCATCATCTGCGCCTGGCTGATGGCCGCGGCGCAAGAGATCAATGGTCCTCCGGGGCGGCTCTATTCTTTCGTCCTGACCATCGTCATCGTTCTCTTCCTCGCCCTCCAGCCCGATTTCGGGCAGGCCTGTCTGATCCTGTTCGCCTGGGGTGTCATGTATTTCGTGGCTGGCGCGCCGATCACGCTTTTGACCGTGATCGGCGGGCTGGTCGTCGCGGGCGGCATCTTTGCCTATGACGTATCCGAACATTTCGCCCGTCGTATCGATGGGTTCCTCTCGGCCGAAGTCGATCCCAGAACCCAGATCGGCTACGCGACCAACGCCATTCAGGAAGGCGGCTTTTTTGGTGTCGGCGTCGGCGAAGGCACCGTCAAGTGGTCGCTGCCCGACGCCCACACAGACTTCATCATCGCGGTTGCGGCCGAGGAATACGGGCTTGTCCTCGTCCTTGTCATCATTGCGCTCTATGCCGCGATCACCGCGCGGTCACTGTTCCGGCTGATGCGCGAACGTGACCCGTTCATCCGGCTTGCGGGCACAGGGCTCGCCTGCGCCTTCGGGGTGCAGGCGATGATCAATATGGGCGTGGCGGTGCGGCTTTTGCCCGCCAAGGGCATGACCCTGCCCTTCGTCAGCTATGGTGGTTCGTCCGTCATCGCGTCGGGTATCGCGCTTGGCATGCTTCTCGCGTTCACCCGCGCCCGACCGCAGGGCAAGATCGGTGACTACCTGATCAAGCGGGGGCGCTGATGTCGGCCCCTCTGCTTCTGATCGCGGCCGGGGGAACCGGCGGGCATATGTTTCCGGCGCAGGCCCTGGCCGAGGCGATGCTGAGCCGCGGCTGGCGGGTCAAGCTGTCTACCGACGAACGCGGCGCGCGGTATACGGGCGGCTTTCCGAAAGAGGTCGCGGTTGAGACGGTGACGGCGGCGACTTTCGCGCGGGGCGGAATGGCCGCGAAACTGACAGTGCCGTTCCGCATCGCAGGGGGCGTCATTGGCGCTGTCTTTGGCATGCTGCGCGACAAGCCTGATGCGGTGATCGGCTTTGGCGGCTATCCGACCATCCCGGCCCTGACGGCGGCTAAAATCCTGCGCCTGCCCGCGATGATCCATGAACAGAACGGCATTCTCGGCCGGGTAAACCAGCTTTTTGCCAAGCGCGTCCGCTGGATCGCCTGCGGCACCTGGCCCACGACCCTGCCCGAAGGGGTGGACGGGCACCATACCGGCAATCCGGTGCGCAAGGCCGTGCTCGACCGCGCCGGTGCCCCCTATATCCCGCCCGGTGACTATCCGATGAGCGTCGTCGTCATCGGCGGCTCTCAGGGCGCGCGCATCCTGTCGGACCGTGTGCCGGAGGCTCTGGCGACCCTACCCGAAAACCTCCGCAACAATATCCGTGTCGCCCATCAGGCCCGGCCCGAGGATGTTACCCGCGTGGTCGCGGCCTATGCCGGGGCGGGCATCCGCGCCGATGTGCGTCCGTTCTTTGACGACGTGCCCAGCCGTTTTTCCGAGGCGCAGCTGATCATTTCCCGCGCGGGCGCCTCTTCGGTCGCCGACATCTCGATCATCGGCCGCCCGTCGATCCTTGTGCCCTTCGCCGCTGCCGCGAATGACCATCAGACCGCCAATGCCCATGGGCTGGTTGAGGCCGAAGCCGCGATCCTGATCCCCGAATCCCGGCTTGACGCCGCCACGCTGGCGGGGCATGTCGCCACGGTTCTGGAAAACCCCGACGCCGCCACCCGCATGGCCAATGCGGCCCTTGCCTATGGCATTCCCGACGCCACCGACCGCCTTGCCCAGATGGTCGAGGCCCTGCCCGAGAGAAAGACGACATGAATGCCGCCGCCACCAAACTGCCCGGAGAGCTGGGCCCCATCCATTTCGTCGGCATCGGCGGCATTGGCATGTCGGGCATCGCCGAGGTGCTGATGACATTGGGCTACCGGGTTCAGGGGTCGGATGCGAAGGCGTCTAAGATCACCGAGCGGCTGGTGAAGCTGGGGGCCACGTTCTTCGAAGGCCAGCGCGCCGAGAATCTCGGTGAGGCGGCTGTGGTCGTCATCTCCTCGGCCATCAAGAAGGGCAATCCCGAACTGGAAGAGGCCCGCCGCCGTGGCCTGCCCGTCGTGCGCCGGGCCGAGATGCTGGCCGAACTGATGCGCATGCGCTCGAACGTCGCCATTGGTGGCACGCATGGCAAGACGACGACGACGACCATGGTCGCGACGCTTCTGGACAAGGGCGGGTTCGATCCCACGGTGATCAATGGCGGTATCATCCATGCCTATGGCTCCAACGCCCGTGCCGGGGCCGGGGAGTGGATGGTGGTCGAGGCGGACGAAAGCGATGGCAGCTTCAACCGCCTGCCCGCCACCATCGCCATCGTCACCAATATCGACCCCGAACATATGGAGCATTGGGGCGATTTCGATAAGCTCCGGCAGGGGTTTTACGACTTCGTCTCGAACATCCCGTTCTACGGTGCCGCCGTCTGCTGCACCGACCACCCGGAGGTGCAGACGCTTGTCGGCCGTGTCACCGACCGTCGGGTCATCACCTTTGGCTTCAACGCGCAGGCCGATGTGCGGGCGGTAAATCTGACCTATGAAAACGGTGTGGCCCATTTCGATGTCGCGTTGCAGGGGGAGGGCGAGGGGTCCGTCATCGAAGGCTGCACCCTGCCGATGCCCGGGGACCACAATGTTTCCAATGCCTTGGCCGCCGTCGCCGTCGCCCGACATCTGGGCATGAAGAAGGATGAGATCCGCGAGGCGCTGGCGAATTTCGGCGGCGTCAACCGGCGCTTCACCAAGGTGGGCGAGGTTCTGGGCGGGGTCACGATCATCGACGATTATGGCCACCACCCGGTGGAGATCGCGGCTGTCCTGAAGGCCGCGAGACAAGCCACCAAGGGCCGTGTCATTGCCGTTCACCAACCCCATCGTTATTCCAGATTGTCCAGTCTTTTCGAGGACTTCTGCACCTGCTTCAACGAGGCAGACGTGGTCGCCATCGCCGAGGTCTATGCCGCGGGCGAGGACCCGATCCCGGGGGCGAGCCGCGACGATCTGGTGGCGGGCCTTATCGCCCATGGCCACCGCCATGCAAGCGCGCTTCTCAGCGAGGATGACCTTGAACGGCTGGTCCGCGAACAGGCGCGGCCGGGGGATATGGTCGTCTGCCTCGGGGCGGGGACAATCTCGGCCTGGGCCAATGCCTTGCCCGCACGGATGGGGGCTTAAGCGTTTGAGACTAAAGACGGAATATCAACGGGGCGCGCCGGAAGGGAAGGGGGGCTGGCCATGAGCGTGTCGCTGCTTCTTGCCTGCCTCTGGGCCGTCACCGCGACCGTGATCGCGATGTTCCCCTCGCGCGACAAACACTGGCGGGTCGCCTATGGGCTGATCGCCGTGGGCATCCCGATCCTGGGTTTCGTGACCTATCAGAACGGGCCATGGCTGGGTCTGATCGTGCTGGCCGCAGGCGCCTCGATCCTGCGCTGGCCGCTGATCTACCTCTGGCGCTGGGCACGGCGGAAAGCGGCCCGCTGAGAGTGTCGGCGAAACGTCTGGCAAACGTATGGCAAGCGTATGGCATCCGTCCCGACACTGGCGCTTGCGGGGTGGGGTGGTTTCGGTCAGCTTGAGGGCATGGTGAAGGCTTCTGAGATACGGGATTGGGAAAGTCTGGGGCAGTGGCTCTCCGGGCGTTCGAGGGACGACGCGGTTCTGGTGGCGCAACGCGCCGCCTGCCGCGTCCTGCCCCTTTGGGGTGCGTCCATGGACGAGGCCTGGGCGAAGAAAGGTGATTTGACGGCCCTGCCGGTTCTGCGCATGAATCTGACC
>NZ_JBARVQ010000318.1:0-2534 GCF_049646345.1 Albidovulum sp.
GGACAAGGCTGGTCCCCGGCCCTGCGTTGTAGGGGGCAGGACCACCTCTGCACCAATCAGTGCGGTCACGTCGGTAGCGATTGCCGCGGCAATGAAGGGGTTGTGTGTCCCGGACGGCTGCGACAGAATCAGACTTCATCCCAGAGAGCCAAAGGTGCCCCATGCCCGTGAAGAACCGATTTGCCGAACTCTTGCCCGAAATCACCGAATGGCGGCAGGATTTCCACGCGCACCCCGAGATTCTGTTTGAAACGCATCGCACCGCGGCGCGGGTGGCGGATCTCTTGGATCAGTTCGGCTGCGATGAAGTGGCAACCGGCATCGGGCGCACGGGCGTTGTCGGCGTCATCCGGGGCAAGCGCGATACATCCGGCAAGGTCATCGGGCTGCGCGCGGATATGGATGCTCTGCCGATCGAAGAGACGACCGGCCTGGACTATGCGTCGAAAACGCCCGGCGCCATGCATGCCTGCGGCCATGACGGGCACACCGCCATGCTTCTCGGGGCCGCGAAATACCTGGCCGAAACGCGGAATTTCGATGGCACGGTTGTCGTCATCTTCCAACCTGCGGAAGAAGGCGGCGGCGGCGGGCGCGAAATGTGCGCCGATGGCATGATGGACCGCTGGGGCATTCAGGAAGTCTATGGCATGCACAACTGGCCGGGCCGCCCGCTTGGATCCTTCGCGATCCGCCCCGGAGCATTCTTTGCAGCGACGGACAATTTCGAGATCACGATCGAGGGCAGGGGCGGCCATGCCGCCAAACCGCATGACACGATCGACAGCACGGTTGTTGCAAGCCATGTCGTTCTGGCTCTGCAAACCATCGCCAGCCGCAACGTCGATCCGGTGCATCAGATCGTCGTCTCGGTGACTTCGTTCGAAACCTCGTCGAAAGCCTTCAATGTTATCGCGCAGCGCGTGCATTTGAAGGGGACTGTGCGGACCTTGGACAACGGTGTTCGGGCACTTGCGGAAAAGAGGCTGCACAAGCTGGTCGAGGCCACCGCCGAGGCCCATGGCGCGGTGGCGACGATCAACTACATGAAGGGCTATCCTGTGATGATCAATCACGAGGAGCAGACCGAATTTGCCGCCGAGGTCGCGCGCAAGGTGTCTGGCGCCTGCGACGAAGCCCCGCTGATCATGGGCGGCGAGGATTTCGCCTATATGCTCGAGGAACGCCCCGGGGCCTACATCCTCGTCGGCAACGGCGATACCGCGATGGTGCACCATCCGGCCTATAACTTCAGCGACGAGGCGATCCCGGCGGGCTGTTCATGGTGGGCCGAAATCGTCGAGACCCGGATGCCTGCGGCCTGAGACCTTGAAACCCTTCCTGATCCTGCAACTCCGGCCCGAAACCGAGGCCGCCGACGATGAATTCGATGCGATCCTGCGCAAATCAGGGCTGCGGCAGGACGAGGTTATCCGCGTCCGACTGGATCGCGAGGGTCTTCCCGGTGGGATGCAGCTTGACGACCTGTCGGGCGTTATCGTCGGCGGCGGTCCGGGCTGTGTTTCGGACCCGCCGGACAAAAAGTCAGCCGTTGAAGCCCGGATCGAAGCGGCCGTGCTGGGGCTGATGCCGGACATCACCGCGCGTGACTTCCCCTTCATGGGTTGCTGCTATGGCATTGGCGTTCTGGCGCACCATCTGGGCGCGCCGGTGACCAAGGATCATCATGGCGAAGGCGTCGGCGCGACCCTTTGCAAGCTGACCGAAGCCGGCGCATCGGATCCGCTTCTTGAGGGATTTCCACAGGAATTTCAGGCGTTTGTCGGCCACAAGGAAGCTCTTGACGCCTTGCCGGATGGCTGTGTTCACCTTCTGGCCTCGGACCCGTGTCCCTATCAGATGATCCGCTACGGCGAAAATGTCTACGCCACGCAGTTTCACCCCGAGGCCGATGCCGCAGGGTTCGAAACGCGCATCAGGGTCTATCGCGAAAGGGGTTACTTTCCGCCCGAGGCCGCGGACAGTCTGATCGACATGTGTCGCGCGGCGGATGTAGCCATGCCCGAGCATTTGCTGCGGCGGTTCGTGGCGCGCTATCGCACGACCTGAGTCACAAGTTCTTGCCGCCTGCTACGCGGCAGCTTGGCTTTTGTACCAAAGTTGGATGCTTTGCCACTTCGCCGCAGTTTCATTGATGGCGAAGAGGACGAAACTGGCTTCCTCGTCAGTCATCAGAACACTCAGATTAAACCGCACAAAGCCCGGCTTGTCGCTTTCATCTCCGGCAAGAATCTTCTGACGCATCGTCTTTGATCTTTCGTCGCCGATGTTGAGCAGTCGATGCACATAAGGGCCGGCGCAGGCGCAACCGCCCCGGACCTGAACGCCATAGAGATCGCTGAGTGCCCGCGTGAACAACTGGTAATCGAAGTGACGTTCCATGCTGTCCGCAAGGATGACAGAGAAGATCGGCAAGCGGTCGCTCCGGACACCGCCGAGGATCGCGATGGCTGGATTGCCGTCGAGCGCTTTCAGGCCAAATTCGGTCAGTTCGGCATTGCGCGCAGTAATGA
>NZ_JBARVQ010000319.1:0-2684 GCF_049646345.1 Albidovulum sp.
GTACCGCATTACCGGCCCCGATATCGCGACCTTGCGCGACCACGCCCGCGATCTGACGGCTTTGGTCGCGTCTGACGACCGTCTGCGCGACATTGTTATGGACTGGAACGAACCGGCCCGCGTGGTCCGCGTCGATATCCTGCAGGACCGCGCCCGGCAGCTTGGCATCACGCCGCGCGACATCGCGGCGGCACTGAATGCGATCTATGACGGCACCAAGGTGACCGAGTTGCGCGACGACGCCTATCTGGTCGATATCCTTGCGCGCGGCGACGATGCATCGCGGCAATCGGTCGAGGCGCTGGCGGGGCTGCAACTGTCGACGGAAGGCGGCGTGACGATCCCGCTCCGCTCGGTCGCGACCTTCCGGTATGAGACCGAGCAGCCCGTCATCCACCAGCGCAACCGCATGCCGACGATCACCGTCAAGGCAGGGATCGAGGGTAAGGATCAGCCTGCGACCGTGGTCAAGGCACTGGAAGAGAAGATCGCCGACTTCAACGCCACCCTGCCCTTCAGCTATGCGGTCGAGGTCGGCGGCTCGGTCGCCGAAAGCGCCAAAAGCCAGGCGCCGATTGCCGCTGTCGTGCCGCTGATGATGCTGGTCATGCTGACGCTGATCATGATCCAGATGCAAAGCTTCCGGCTGACTTTCGTCGTCCTCTGCGTGGCGCCTTTGGGCCTGATCGGCGTCGTGGCGGCGCTGGTGCCCTCGGGCGCGCCCCTTGGCTTCGTCGCGATCCTCGGCGTGCTGGCGCTCATCGGCATTCTCATCCGAAACTCGATCATCCTTGTCGATGAAATCGAAGTGCTGAAGGACAAGGGCCGGTCGGTATGGGACGCGGTCTTTGAGGCCTCGGACGCCCGCGCCCGGCCGATCCTCTTGACAGCGGCGGCGGCAAGCCTCGCGCTGATCCCGATCTCGCGCCAGATCTTCTGGGGGCCGATGGCTTATGCGATGATGGGCGGCATCATCGCGGGCACAGTGATCACGCTGGTCTTTGCGCCCGCGCTCTATCTCGCGGTGTTCCGGGTGAAGCAGGAAGAGTCCGACTGAGCTACAACGCTTGCTTGGAAATGCCCGGGCAAATGCCGGGCGGGCGCCTGTCCGTGGGGTGGCGCGGCAACCGCTGTTCGGCGCGCTTTATAGCTGCAAAGCCCCTCTGCCCCCCTGCGAGGCGCGCGACCGCGAAAGCGCCAGCCCGCCGGAACGGGCAGGCGCTCGCCCGGCGCGCTGCGCGCTTGTTCCGGGCAAAGGAAAAACCCAAACGAAGACTATGCCAGACGCATCGCAGAGACCGGAAGGCGGATCGGAAACTCCTCGCGGATCTTCACGTCCGTTGCCGCGCCGAAATAGTTTGGGAAATGGTTGCCGAGAATATCGGCGGTCACCGCCCGACTGCGTTCGAAAAGATCGCTCGATCCCTCCGCCTCCCACGCATCGGTTCGGGTGCGGTCCATCAGCGAGGGGTAGATGTACTCCGTCTCCATGTAATCCAGCGTCTGCGGATTGCCGAGGAAATGACCCGGCCCGACCGCGCAGGAATGGATGATATCAACCGACAACGTGTCATCGCTGACCTCGATCCCGCGCACGGTGCGGGCAATCATGCCCGCCGCCTCGTTGTCGATCACCATGGATTCGAAGCTGCACCCCATCAGGCTGCCCATCATGCCGCCGAATTCACAAAGCCGGTTGGCACCCGCATGGGCCGCCAGCGCCGTCGTCAGCGCCTTTTCCAGCCCGTATTGCGCGTCGGGGATCTTGGCATCCGTCATGCCGCAGCCGACGCTGGTCGGCAGGTTGTAGTAGTTCCCCATCTGCACCGCCGCCGCCGCGATCAGCGCCTGTTCGCCGCTGCCGCCGGTGAAGGACCCGGTGCGCAGATCGGTGATGAAGGGCCAGGCGGCGAAGGTCATGGCGCAGCCGGGGCGAATGAGGTTGACGATGGCAAGGCAGGCCAGCGTCTCGGCCACCGATTGCGCCAAAGTGCCCGCGAGCGGCGCGGGAGAGGTCGCCCCCGCCTGCGGCGGCACGGCGATGTCGCTGGTCAGGCCGAGCTTGCTCGTCTCGATCAAAAGTTCCAGATTCTCCCGCCCGAAGCGCAGGGGAGAGACAACCGGACAGCCGCCGAAAATGACCGAGGGCTTTTTCAGGAATGTGCCCTCGCCACCCGACGCATGGTCGAAAAGCCGGATCGCGGCGGGGATATGGTCGCGGCTGCGGAAGGTCAGGCAGGCGGGTTTCTCGGTCCCGGCAAGGATCGCGTAGACCATGCTCATGTCATGTTCGAAATCCTCTGGCACATCGGTCGCCAGCACCGTGTCACCGGCCATGTGGATGTTCTCCAGCCGGTCGACCAGCCGGGTGAAGTCATAGATGTCGCGTAAGGTGGAGGGGCGGTAGGTCTTCGTCTCCGCATCGAAGGTCGTCACCGCCGTGCCGGAATTGGAAAAATGCACGCTGGTCGCGGTGCAATGCATGTCGTCCTTGCCCGCCCGGCTGCCGCGCGCATGGACGTAATACTCCTTCGCCGCCCCGGCGATCACATCCTCCATCAGCCCGCGCGGAAAACAAAGCCGCCCGTGCTCGTTGAGCACCGCACCCTTCGGAAGCATCAGGTCCAAGAGCTCCCGCGTTGCATCCCCGAGCCCGGTGCGTTCGAGAATGGTCAAGGCCGCGG
>NZ_JBARVQ010000320.1:0-1951 GCF_049646345.1 Albidovulum sp.
TGGTAGAAGTCCTCGAACCGCTGGCCGGGCAGCAGGAATTCGTTGTCGCTGCCGGGCAGGCCGGTGATGGCGCTGCCGACCTTGGCATAGGCGGAAAAGACATTGCCATCGATCGCCGCCAGCAGGACCGGGTTGACCTCCGGATCGGCAACGGCCGCGTCCTGCAGATCCTTGGCGACATATTGCGCGCCCCCCTTCAGGACGCGCGGATGATAAA
The DNA here is from genome assembly GCF_049646345.1 of Albidovulum sp. Lineage (GTDB taxonomy): Bacteria > Pseudomonadota > Alphaproteobacteria > Rhodobacterales > Rhodobacteraceae > Albidovulum. The sequence continues at coordinate 218 of NZ_JBARVQ010000320.1, forward strand.
GCGAAACAGTCAGGTATTTCATGTCCGGGTCCGATCACAGCTGGAAAAGGTCGGTATCTTCGTCGGCGACCAGATCGGACGCCGCGAACCGCCGCGTGAACAGCGCCCGGTTCAGCCACATGAAGCTGCGCACGAAAGGTGGCTTGGCCTTGCCGACGCCTTCCATGTGGATCCAGCGCGCGCTTTCGTCGATCCGGACGGGATGGCCCGCCTGCAACATCCTCAGGCAGAAATCGGCATCCTCGTAATAGGCGTAAAGGTAGTCGGTCGACAGCCCGCCCATCTCTTCAAACAGCGATTTGCGGATCTTCCACAGAGCCGCCGTCACCAGCAGCTTGCGGTTGCGGATCGGCGCCATAATTGGCTCTATTACGGCGGAATCATCATCTATGTGATGTGTCAGACCCTTGCCGAAATGCTCCACCCGCAGCACAGGTTCAGACCGCCCGCGGCGCGCCTCGAAGGCCAGATCGCTGGCCACGTACATCCCCGAATGCATCAGCATCCCGTCGCCATAGTACAGCAGCGCACCGGTCAGCCCATCGCCCGGATCCGAGGTCAGGAAGGCCAGCGCGGCCTCGGGTGACTTCTCGGGGGGGAAGATGTCGGGGTTCATGAAGATCAGCGTTTCGCCGCGCGCCATGTCGGCGCCGAAATTGTTGGCCGCCGAAAACCCGGAATTGCCGGAGCACAGATAAAGCCGCAGAGCCACGTCGTGGATCTGGCAGAACCCGCGCAGCTGGTCCACCACGCGGGCGCTGTCCTGCAGTTCGTTGCCTATCACCACCAGTTCGATCGGCGCGCCCGACAGCGCGGCCGCCAGGGTTTCCAGTTGCGGCAGCAGCATGTCGGCGGATTTGTAGATCGTGATGACGATGCTGGTATCGACCGGATCGGCACCGCGATGGGCGAAGGCCTGAGCAAAGGTCAGACCTTCCAGAAAGCGCAGCCAGATGGCGTGAAAGCCGGAATAGAGCCGCTCTGCTGCAGTCAGGGTCGCTCCGATGGGCTGGTCGGCCAGCACGGCGGCGGCGGTCAGGGTCTGCATCAGGAACTGGTCGGGCGCGCGCCAGCGCACGATCTTCTGCTCATGCACCAGCTTGCCGTTGATGCGAAGGCGGATCACCGAATGCAGGCTTGCCCCCGGCACGTGCACCAGCGCCATGAAGCCGGCCGGCCGGTTCGAATCGCCGATCTGCCCGGCGACATCCGCGCGGTGATACCAACTGGCCTCGATCTCGCCGATGTCATGGGCAAGGTAGCCGATCTCGACCGTCAGGCGCAGGGTCGGCACCATCCGCCGGTCAGCCCAGCCGGACAGGAAGATATGCCCGTCCTCGCAGCACACCACGCCTTCGACGTTGACGTAATCGCCTTGGCTGATCCCCCGGTGCTCGCGCTGGCCATAGCGGTCGAAATGATCGCGCAGCACACGCGCATCATCCATGCCATAGGATTCGGCGACATCGCCGTTGTCTTCGGCATAGGCCCTGTGCAGGAACCGCACCGTCCCGGACTGCGCGGCGGGCTGGACAGCCGGTCTGGGCGCCGCCTCGGTGTCCGGACCGGTCTTTCCGGGCTCCGGCGCCCTGCCCCGGCCCAGCATCCGGAGCCGATGAACCAGCTGTCGGCCGCGGGTTTCGATATCGCCCATGACGTCGCTCTCCCGTTCCAATCCCTTGTCACCGTAGTGGTGCAAACGCCGAAAATCCAATATGTCGGCTTCTACAGGGG
>NZ_JBARVQ010000321.1:0-1770 GCF_049646345.1 Albidovulum sp.
CGACACACCTTCGCTTCAGCGACCTTACCCACCCGCAGCAATATCCCGACCCGAAACGCCTTGCACCCCGCCGCCCATGCGCCTAGATAGGCGCGTCACGACGACCGAAGGCCTGATCCCGATGGAAAACGTACTGCTTACCGTTCTGCTGATCCTCGCACTGCTCCTGGTCGGGGTGGTGCTTCTCCAGCGGTCCGAGGGTGGTGGGCTTATGTCCGGCGGCGGATCCATGTCGGCGCGCGGTGCGGCCAATGCGCTGACCAAGCTGACCTGGATTTTCGGTGTGGGCTTCATGGCAACCTCGCTGGCGCTGACCATCATTGCCGCGCAGAACGCCAAGGGTGTCTCGGTGCTCGATGCCACCACGACCACGGCGCCGGACAGCGGCGACGCGCCTGTCACTCCGACCCTGCCCGAAGGCGACCTCTTGCCGCCGACGACCGGCGACGCACCGGTGACCCCGCCCCCGGCGGACTAGACCCGACCACCATGATTTGACCCCTCGGTCAAAGACCACCACTACACCTTGCGGTCTGGTTGCGGGCAGCTCGCGAATCTGTTACTGCTCAAATCCCGTGATGCAGCGTCGCGACAAGACGCCGCAAACCCAATAAACTTGAGGCAATCGCGGGGATCTCTCACCAATGGCACGTTACGTATTCATCACCGGCGGTGTTGTCTCCTCACTCGGCAAGGGGCTGGCCTCGGCCGCCCTTGGCGCACTGCTGCAGGCGCGCGGCTATTCGGTGCGCTTGCGGAAACTCGACCCCTATCTCAACGTCGATCCCGGCACGATGTCGCCCTTCGAACATGGAGAGGTCTTCGTCACCGATGACGGGGCCGAAACCGACCTCGACCTTGGCCATTACGAACGCTTCACCGGCGTTCATGCCCGCAAGACCGATTCCATCTCCTCAGGCCGCATCTATTCCAACGTGCTGGAAAAGGAACGCCGCGGCGACTACCTCGGCAAGACGATCCAGGTCATTCCCCACGTCACCAATGAGATCAAGGACTTCCTGAAAATCGGCGATGATGAGGTCGATTTCATGCTGTGTGAGATCGGCGGCACGGTCGGCGACATCGAAGGGCTGCCCTTCTTCGAAGCCATCCGTCAGTTCATCCATGAACGGCCCCGCGGCCAGTCGATCCTGATGCATCTGACGCTGCTGCCCTATCTCGCGGCGAGCGGAGAACTCAAGACCAAGCCGACCCAGCACTCAGTCAAGGAACTCCAGTCGATCGGCCTTGCCCCCGACGTGCTCGTCTGCCGTTCGGAACAGCCGATCCCGGAAAAGGAACGCGCCAAGATCGCGCTTTTCTGCAATGTGCGGGAAGAGGCGGTCATCCCCGCCTATGACCTCAAGACGATCTATGAAGCGCCCTTGGCCTATCACCATGAAGGGCTCGATCAGGCCGTGCTTGACGCTTTCGGCATAGCACCTGCGCCCAAGCCCAATATGGAACGCTGGGAAGACGTGATGGACCGGCTGACCCATGCCGAGGGCGAGGTGCGCGTGGCCATCGTCGGTAAATACACCCAGCTTGAGGACGCCTACAAATCGATCGCCGAGGCGCTGACCCATGGCGGCATGGCGAACCGCGTGCGGGTCAAATCCGAATGGATCGACGCCGAGATTTTCGACCGCGAAGACCCGGCCCCCTACCTTGAACGCTTCCACGCGATCCTTGTCCCCGGCGGCTTTGGCGAACGCGGCACCGAAGGCAAGATCAAGGCCGCCCAGTTCGCGCGGGAAAAGCACATCCCCT
>NZ_JBARVQ010000322.1:0-1965 GCF_049646345.1 Albidovulum sp.
GGCATGGAGATGATCTGGCGGCTGACGCAAAGGTTGTCGCGACCCGACCGGCAGGCAGCACAAGAGCCACAGGTCACCAGCGGATTGACCGTCACCCGTTCTCCGTCCCTTGGCCCTCCGGTGACAATACCTGCAGCTTCATGGCCAAGGATCAGCGGTGCCGGGCGGCGGCTGTCATGGCCGAGATAGGCATGCATGTCCGACCCGCAGATGCCGACCCGTTCGATGCGGATCAGTTCCTCGCCCGGTTTCGGCACGGGATCGGGCACGTCGCGGTAGTCGAGGCTTTCCGGCGCAGTATAGATCAGGGCTTTCATTTCGCGGTGAACCCTCCGTCGACCATAAGAACCTGGCCCGTCACATAGGCCGAGGCATGGGAACTGAGAAACAGGAGCGGGCCGTCGATATCCTCCGGCTCGCCGTTGCGCCCGATGCAGGTCTGCGCGGCATTGCGCGCGGCCCGCTCGGGATCGGCAAAGACCGCCGCCGTCAGTTCGGTCCGGAAAAAGCCGGGACCGATGGCGTTGGCATTGATACCGTCGCGCGACCACGCTTCGGCCATGGCGCGGGTCAGCTGGGCGATGCCACCCTTCGACGCGCCGTAAGAAAGCCCGGCGGGAAAGGCACGGCTGGTTTGCAGCGAGGCGAAAGTGACGATCCGCCCCCAGCGCTTTTCCTTCATCGCAGGCGCCAGCGCCTGGCTGAAAAAGAAGGGGGCGGCGAGGTTGAGGTTGAGGGTCATGTCCCACCCCTCGGGCGTCACCTCATCCGCCGCCTGCCTTGTATTGATCCCGGCGGCGTGGATGACAATATCGGGCGAACCGAATGGTGCGGCCACGTCACGGGCGATGCCTTCGATGGCTTTGCGGTCAGAAAGGTCGGCCTGCACGGCTGCGGTTTCGCCTTCCGCCTCCGCCTGCCATGCGTCCAACGCATCGGCACGGCGGGCGACACCGACCACCTTCGCGCCGGCAGCGCCAAGCACCAAAGCCGCGCGGCGACCAAGACCGGAACTGGCACCAGTGACGCAGGCGACCTTGCCTGTGAGGTCAAAGAGCGCCGTCATGCTACACCTCCGTGTTGCGCAGTGTGGTTTGATAATTTGTGCAGTTGAGTGGGACGCCGTATTCGCCCGGAATCAAGCCGAAGGCGCCGGGCGAGCGCCTGCCCGTCCCGGCGGGCTGGCGCTTTGGCGGCCGTGTCCTTCGCATGAGGTGAGAAGGGCTTTGCCACCATAAACCACCCCGAACTCAGGTCGCGGCGCCATCCCACGGGCAGGCCCCCGCCCGGCTTGCGGCGCGCATCCGGCATGGCCGCCAGACCTGATGAGGAACGGTCAGCCATTGGCGGTCAGGTCGAACTCTTCGTCGGGGAAGTACTTGGCCAGCCGCACATCAGCGGCGCGGGCATGGCCCTCCATCCCCTCCAGCCGGGCGATGCGCGCGGTCGCCTCGGCCACGGGTTTCGAACCCTCGCGTGTGGCGCGCTGCCAGGTCACGATCTTCATGTATTTGTGGACGCTGAGACCGCCGGTATAGGACGCCGCCCCCGAAGTCGGAAGAACATGGTTTGTGCCAGCCGCCTTGTCGCCGTAGGACACCGTCGTTTCTTCGCCCAGAAACAGCGAGCCATAGCAGCTCAGCCGCTCCAGCCACCAGTCGAGATCCTCGGCCTGCACGGTCAGATGTTCGGGCGCGTAGTCGTCCGAAGTCGCGGCCATTTCCTCGCGATCGGCGCACAGGATCACCTCGGCATAGTCGCGCCATGCGGCGGTTGCATTTTCGCGGTTCACATCTGGCAGATCGTCGATCAGACCCGGCACCATCTCCATGACCTTTTCGGCCAGCGCGCGGTCATCCGTTACCAGCCAGACCGGCGAGTTGTAGCCATGTTCGGCCTGGCTCACCAGATCGGTCGCCACAATATGCGCATCCGCCTTGGCATCCGCCAATATCAGGCTGTCCG